>CAZNWS010000092.1:0-6238 GCA_964576495.1 uncultured Hydrogenophaga sp.
GGCTCGGTGACGCTGGTGGGCGGCACGCGCCGCGCCATCAACATCCACCTCGACCCCTCGGCCATGGAGGCCCTGGGCGTGAGCGCCGAGCAGATCACCAGCGCCGTGCGCAACGACAACCAAGACCTGCCGGTGGGCACGCTCAAAAACGACGAGCGCGAACGCGTGGTGCAGGTGCTCGCGCGCATCGAGCAGCCGCAAGATTTCGCCAACATCATCGTGGCGCGCAAGAGCGGCACGCCCATCCGATTGGGTCAGGTCGCGCGCATCAGCGACAGCACCGAAGAGGTCGAGAGCTTGGCGCTCTACAACGGCCAGCGCACCTTGCTCTTGCAAGTGCAAAAGTCACAAGACGAGAACACCATCGCCGTCACCGATGGCCTCAAAGCCACCTTGACCGAGCTGCAAAGCGCCTTGCCCCCGGGCGTGAAACTCGAGCCCATCGCCGACGGCTCACGCCCCATCCGCGTCTCGGTCAACAACGTGCGCCAAACGCTGATCGAAGGCGCCATCCTGACCGTGCTCATCGTCTTCCTGTTCCTCAACAGCTGGCGCTCCACCGTCATCACCGGCCTGACCCTGCCCATCGCGCTGGTCGGCACCTTCTTCTTCATGTACCTGTTTGGCTTCACCATCAACATGATCACGCTGATGGCGCTGACCTTGTCGGTGGGCCTGCTGATCGACGACGCCATCGTGGTGCGCGAGAACATTGTGCGCCACCTGCACATGGGCAAAACCCCGTTCAACGCGGCCATGGACGGCACACAAGAAATTGGCTTGGCCGTGCTGGCCACCACCCTGTCCATCGTGGCGGTGTTTTTGCCCATCGGCTTCATGGGCGGCATCATCGGCAAGTTCTTCCACGAGTTCGGCATCACCATGGTCGCGGCCGTGTTGATCTCGATGTTCGTGAGCTTCACGCTCGACCCCATGCTGTCCTCGGTCTGGCACGACCCCGACGCCGACCCCAAAGGCAAAGAAAGCCGCCCAGTCAGCACTTACGACAAAACCATTGGCCGCGTCACCGCGTGGTTCGACCGCGTGCAAGACGATGTGTCCGACGTCTACCAAAACGCCTTGCGCTGGTCGCTGCGCCACAAAATCGCCACGCTGCTGCTGGCCTTGTCCACCTTCGTGGGCAGCATTTTCATGGTGCCTTTGTTGGGCTCGGAATTCGTGCCCAAGGCCGACTTTTCGGAAACCTCGCTGAGCTTCCACACGCCCGTGGGCTCCTCGCTGCAGACCACCGAGGCCAAGGCCCAACAGGTCGAAGCCATCCTGCGCGAATTTCCCGAAGTGAAGTACACGCTGACCACCATCAACACCGGCAACGCCCAAGGAAAAATCTACGCCAGTGTCTACGTGCGCTTGGTTGACCGCAAGGCGCGCAGCCTCAACGCCGACCAAATGGCGGCCAAGCTGCGCGAACGCCTGCGCACCGTGCCCGGTATCACCGTGACGCACGCCGGCTTGCTCGACGCAGTGGGCGGCAACAAACAAATCGAGTTTTCCTTGCAAGGCGAAGACCTGGCCGAACTGGAGCGCTTGTCGCAACAGGTGATGGATCGCATCCGCCCCATCGTCGGTTTGGTGGACTTGGACTCCAGCGTCAAACCCAACAAACCCACGGTGGACGTGATCGTGAGGAGCGACATCGCCTCGGACGTGGGCTTGGGCACCGCCGCCATCGCCAACGGCTTGCGCACCTTGGTGGCCGGTCAAACCGTGGGCAACTGGCGCGCCATCGACGGCCAGAGCTACAACGTCAACGTGCGCTTGGCGCCCGAACACCGCGAGCGCTTGGGTGACCTGCAAAACCTGCCCTTCCAAGTCGGCGCGGCCGCCGACGGCAGCGCGCGCGTGGTGCGCTTGGGCCAAGTGGCCGAGGTGAATGAGTCCACCGGCCCCAACCAAATCAACCGCCGCAACCTCACGCGCGAGGTGGCCATCAACGCCAACGTGTATGGCCGCTCGGCCGGCGATGTGTCGGCCGACATCCGCAAGGCTTTGGACGGCATGAGCTTCCCGCCCGGCTACCGCTACGAATTCGGCGGCTCCACCAAGAACATGCAAGAGTCCTTTGGCTACGCGCTATCGGCTTTGGCCTTGGCCATCATCTTCATTTACATGATCTTGGCCAGCCAGTTTCAGAGCTTTTTCCAGCCGCTAGCGCTCATGAGCTCGCTGCCGCTCACGCTGATTGGCGTGGTGCTGGCCTTGTTGATGTTCGGCTCTTCGCTGAGCATGTTCTCGGTCATCGGGGTGATTTTGCTCATGGGCTTGGTCACCAAAAACGCCATTTTGTTGGTCGACTTCGCCATCCGCGCCCGCCAAGGCACGGCTGACATCCCCGCCCTACCCCGCGAAGAGGCCCTGCTCATGGCCGCCAAGGTGCGCCTGCGCCCCATCCTCATGACCACCTTGGCCATGGTGTTCGGCATGGTGCCGCTGGCCTTTGCCTTGAGCGAAGGCGCCGAGCAGAGAGCCCCCATGGGCCAAGCGGTCATTGGCGGCGTCATCACCTCGTCATTGCTGACCTTGGTGGTGGTGCCGGTCATTTACGTCTACATCGACGACTTCACCCAATGGGTGCGCCGACGCTGGAGTCGGTAAAATGGATCAGCATCGGTTAACATACCCCCTGGAGTAACAATGAACACCACCGCCACCGCCTTGAATCAAGCCCGATTCAACATGATCGAGCAACAAATCCGCCCCTGGGAAGTGTTGGACGCCCAAGTGCTGGAACTGCTCGAGCGTGTGCGCCGTGAAGACTTCGTTCCCAGCGCTCACCGCGCCTTGGCCTACGCCGACATGGAGCTGCCTTTGGGCGGTGGCTCTCCCGAAGTGATGTTGGCCCCCAAAGTCCAGGCCAAACTGGTGCAAGACCTGCAGATCCAAGCCACCGACCGCGTGCTCGAAATCGGCACGGGCAGCGGCTACACCACAGCCCTCATGGCCCAAATCGCCGCGAACGTGACCAGCTTGGAAATCGACCCAGCTTTGGCCAAAGAAGCCACCCTGCGCCTGCAAGCCGCTGGCATCACCAACGCACAGGTCCGCGCCGCCGACGCGTGTGCCAACGGCTTTGCCGCTTGCCAAATTGACGCGCCCTTCAACGTGATCGTGTTGGGTGGTTCGGTGGCCGAAGTGCCCGCTGCCTTGACCGGTCTTTTGGCCGAGGGTGGTCGTTTGTTTGCCATCGTGGGCCAAGCCCCCGTGATGCGCGCGACCATCATCACGCGCCGTGGCAACAGCTTTCACACCAGCCAGCCTTGGGACACCGTGGCGCCACGCTTGCAACACTTCGCCGAGCCATCGCGCTTCGCCTTCTGAGGACACCGCCCATGATGGCCATCCGCCCCGCCCAAATTCAAGACTGGGTCAAAAACGCCACCGAACACAGCAGCGCACCGCCCGTGGTGCTGGACGTGCGCGAACCTTGGGAATTGCAAACCGCCAGCGTCAAAGCCGACGGGTTCGAGCTCATCGCCATGCCCATGCGCAGCGTGCCTGCCCGCTACACCGAGTTGAAGCGCGACCAACCCATCGCTTGTTTGTGCCACCACGGTGGCCGCAGCGCACAAGTCGCTCACTTTTTGATGCAAAACGGTTTCACCCAAATCGTCAACGTCCAAGGCGGTATCAACGCTTGGTCAAGCGAAGTCGATCCCAGCATCCCCACTTACTGAACCCAAAGGCCCCACCATGCACGCAAGCCCCTTCAGCCGCCACACCCCACGCCCTTCGCTGCGCCCCTTGGTCGCCGCAGCCGTGTTGGCCTTGGGTGCTGCGTCCCACGCACAAGCGCAAAGCCTGTTGGAGATGTTCCAAGCCGCCCGCGACCACGACGCCAGTTACCTGTCGGCCGTGGCCAATGCCAAGGCCACTCGCTCGCGCGGCAACCAAGCTTGGGCGGGCGTGTTGCCCCAAGTGGGCTACAGCGCCGACAAGTTCGAGTCCGAAAACAATTTGTTGAGCAACCCGCCCACCATCGACAGCGACAGCCAAACCCTGTCCATCAAACAACCGCTGTTCCAAATGAACGGTTTCTTGGGTGTTTTCCAAGGCGAGCACACCATCGACGTGTCGGAGCGCCAGCTGCAAGCCGCTGAACAAGACCTCGTGATCCGCATCACCCAAGCGTACTTTGACGTGCTCTCAGCCCGTGACAGCTTGGGCGTGGTGCAAGCCCAAAAACAAGCGGTGAGCGAACAGCTGGCCGCGGCCAAACGCAACTTCGAAGTCGGCACCTCCACCGTCACCGATTCGCGCGAAGCCCAAGCCCGATTCGATTTGGTCGCGGCCCAAGAGATTGCCGCGCAAAACGACTTGCGCGTCAAACGCTTGGCGCTTGAGCAGCTCGTGGGCATCAACGATGTTCAACCCAAGGCGCTCAAAGTGCCGGTGACCCTGCCTGAGTTGCAGACCCAAGACTTGGACTTCTGGCTCGCACAAGCCCAAGCCAACAACGCCCAGTTGCAACAGGCCCACAGCGCCCAAAAAATCGCCAGCCTGGAATCCAAAAAAGCCCTCTCCAACCACCTGCCCACCTTGGACTTGGTTGCGCAACAACGCCGCAGCTACGGCTTCAACGCGGCAACGTCGTCCTACAGCGACAGCGACAACACCAGCATCGGCCTGCAACTCAACTGGCCCCTGTTCGCCGGCTTTGCGCACCACAACCGCATCCGCGAAACCCTGCACCTGCAAGACAAAGCCCAAGCCGATCTGGACAATGCCCAACGTAACGTCATCCAAGCCACCCGCTCGGCGTTTTATGGTGTTCAAGCGGGTATGAGCCAAGTCAAAGCCTTGGAAGCCGCCGAAGCCTCCAGCCAAGTGTCTTTGGACGCCAACAAGCTGGGTTACCAAGTGGGTGTGCGCATCAACATCGACGTGCTCAACGCCCAGACCCAGCTCTACCAAACCAAACGCGACCTGGCGCAAGCCCGCTACAACGTGCTGCTGGGTCAACTCCGCCTGAAACAAGCCAGCGGCACCCTGACCGGCCAAGACCTGCAAGCCATCAACGACTTGCTCGCGCCCTGATCTTGGGGTTGGGTGGTTACACTCTCCCCCCATGACGCATCACGACCTCTACGCCATCGGCAACGCGCTGGTGGACTCTGAATACGAAGTTTCCGACGAACAACTGCAGGCCATGGGCGTGGACAAGCGCCACATGTCCTTGATCGACACCCCACGCCGCGCCGAATTGCTGGGTCAGCTGCAAGGCCAGACGCCCCGCCGCACCGGCGGTGGCTCGGCGGGCAACACCGTGGTGGCCTTGTCGCAATTGGGTGGCCGGGCGTTTTATTCGTGCTGTGTGGCCGACGACGAGCTGGGCGACTTCTACGCCGCCGACCTTGAGGCCAACGGTGTGGCCACCAACCTCTCGCACACCCGCGCCGCCGAAGGCCAAACCGGCAGCTGCTTGGTGCTGGTCACGCCCGACGCCGAGCGCAGCATGTGCACCTTCTTGGGCGTGTCGGCCGAGCTCAACGACAGCGCCTTGCAGCCCAAAGACATCGCCAAGAGCCGCTTGTACTACATGGAAGGCTATTTGGCCGCCTCGCCCACCGGCTTGGCTGCGGCCCTGAAAGGCAAAGCCCACGCGCTGGCCGCGGGCGTGCCGCTGGCCCTGACGCTGAGCGACGTGAGCATGATCCGCTTTTGCAAAGCGGGCTTGGACGCCATGCTCGAAGGCGGCGTGGACTTTTTGTTCTGCAACGAAGAAGAAGCGCAGGTCTGGACGGGCCTGAGCGACATCGACGCTGTGGCCACGGCCATGGCCCCGCTGGCCAAAACCGTGTGCATCACCCGTGGCCCACAAGGCTGCCTGATCGTGCAAGGCGCCGAGCGCCACACCGTGCCCACCGTGGCTGTCAAAGCCGTGGACACCAACGGCGCGGGCGATATGTTCGCGGGAGCATTCTTGTACGGCGTGAGCCAAGACTGGCCCCTGCCCCAAGCCGCTGCCTTGGCCAACCGCTGCGCGGCGGCGGTGGTTTCGCAGCACGGCAACCGCTTAACCCGGGCGCAGATGCAGAACCTGTTGCGCCAAGCTTAATTTTTGAATCAACCCTTTTAAGCCAACCACTGCGCCAAAGAAATCCCTTGTTGGTCTTTGCCCGACAAAGCCGGGGCGCCCGTCAAAGGCCATTGAATGGCCAGCTGGGGGTCGTTCCACGCGATGCAGCGCTCGTGCTCGGGCGCGTAGTAATCGGTGGTT
>CAZNWS010000093.1:0-6209 GCA_964576495.1 uncultured Hydrogenophaga sp.
GTGGCCATGGCCGGCTTCATCGTGCCCTACATGGCGGTCTACAGCCCGGCGCTGATGCTGCAAACCGGTGGTGCTTGGGACACGGTCTGGATCGTTTTCAAGGCTTTGGTGGCCATCGCCATGTGGGGCGCAGGTGCGATCGGCTTCTTGGTCGGTCCTCTGCAATGGTGGGAACGGGCTTGGGCCATTGTGGCGGCCAGCTTCCTGGTATTGGCTTTGCCTTTGACCGATGAAATCGGGCTGGGTGCGGTGGCCGTGTTCGTGGTCTGGCACCTCTGGCGCACCCGTCGCGCCGCGGCCTTGGCGTGACGGCGCTCGGTATCTGCCTGAGCCTGGCCGCGCTCAGCGGCCCCGCCGTGTGGGTGCCGGGTGAGCGATTCACCTTGGCTTGGACTCACAGCGTCGAGAGAACACGATGGGAAGAAGACTACGTCGTGCAGTGGCGCGGCGATCCCCCCCGCGCGTCGTTGATCGCCATGGAGGCTCGCATCCGCGGCTCGGGCGCGGGCATGGAGCCCCCACCCAAGGCGGTACTGCAAGGCGGCTGGTGGCGCTACACCCCAGCGGTGCGCCAGCCCGTCGAGCTGCCACTGATGCGCTCTGGTTTTGTGCCAGACTTTGAACGCTGCGACGCGCAAGGCTGCAGGCCTTTGACACACTGGCTGCCCAGCGATGGCGGCGTGACTTTGTTGCGCGCCTGTGAGTCACCCAAGGTATCCTCACAGCCGTGAACTTCGCCCAACTGCTCTTCCCCGATTTTTCGCTCATCGTCTGCGGCTACCTGCTGTGTCGATTCACCGCCTTGGACCGCAAGGTCTGGGAGCCGATCGAAATTCTGGTCTATTACTTTTTGTTCCCGGTCATGTTGTTCTACGCCATGGTCAAATCACCCTTGGACTGGGCCAGCACCTCCAGCCTCATGGGTGCAGGCTTGAGCTTGGGCATCGCGGGCATTGCCCTGTCCTACTCCCTGCCGCACTGGCCATGGGCGGGCCGACACATCGACCGGCGTTTGCACGCCGCCAGTGCGCAAATCGGTTTTCGATTCAACTCCTTCATCGCCTTGGCCTTGGCCGACAAGGTTGCCGGCCCTGAGGGTTTGGTGCTGATCGCGGTGCTCATCGGTGTGTGCGTACCCCTGTTCAACATTGGGGCCGTTTGGCCCATGGCACGCCACGGAAAAATCGGCTTCGCACGTGAGTTGCTGCGCAACCCTTTGATCATTGCCACTGGCAGCGGTTTGGCGGCCAATCTGCTGGGGTTTTCCATGCCCGAATGGTTGGCGCCCACGGTCAACCGCATCGGTCAAGCCTCCTTGGCCATGGGCCTCATGGCCGCTGGCGCCGGTATGCAACTGGGCAGCTTGGCACAGGCCAAAACCTTGGGGGGATTGGTCTTGGGTGTGAAACACCTGGGCATGCCGGTCATGGCGCTTGGCGTGGCGACGCTGTTTGGGCTGACCCAAACGCAAACGACGGTGCTGCTGATGTTCTCGGCCTTACCCACCGCTTCGAGCTGCTACGTGCTGGCCGCCCGCATGGGGCACAACGGCGCTTACGTGGCCGGCTTGGTGACCTTATCCACCGCGCTGGGCGTGCTCAGCCTGCCGTGGGCATTGGGGGTGTTGGCTCGGTGGTGAGCGAACGATCGGCTTGGGCCAAGGCCCATCGCCGGTGTTCTTGCACCAAAGCACTGGGGTGATCGGCACGCTCGGCCAAAGCCTGCAAATAAACGGTTTGGGTCTGCTCATCGGGTGCGCTGCGCACCGCGTTGCCCAAGGCAATCGCCACGTTGCGTAACCATCGCTCATGGCCGATGCGTCGGATCGCGCTGCCTTCGGTGTGGCGTTCAAAATCGGCTTCGCTCCAACGCCAGACGGTCAGCAAATGCGCCTTTGCGATGGGTTCGCGGGCGTCGAAGTCGGACAAGGTGCTGCGCTGCGCGAATTTGTTCCACGGGCACACCAACTGACAATCGTCGCAACCGTAAATGCGGTTACCCATCAGCGGACGCAAGGCTTCGTCGATGGGGCCGGCGTGCTCGATCGTCAAGTAGGAAATGCAGCGCCGCGCGTCCAAGCGATGCGGGCCCAAGATGGCCCCGGTGGGGCAAGCCGTGATGCAGGCGTTGCACTGGCCGCAGTGTGCGCTGGTGGGCTCGGTCTCGGGCAGCGGCATGCTCAGGTAGATTTCGCCCAAGAAAAACGCGGAGCCCGCCTCGCGGTGCAAGACCAAGGTGTGTTTGCCGCGCCAACCCAGCCCGCTGCGCGCGGCCAACTCGGCTTCGAGCACCGGCGCGGAATCACAAAACACGCGCGCTTGTAGCGGGGCCACGGCTTGCGCGATGCGATCGCTCAGGCGCTGCAAGCGTTGGCGCACCACCTTGTGGTAATCGCGGCCCCGGGCGTACAGCGACACCACGGCTTGGCCGGACTCCCGCAAGCGCGCGGTTTCGTGCTCGACCCAATCGGGCGGGGTGTTGCGTGGCAGATAATCCATGCGCACGGTAATCACACTGACCGTGCCCGGCACCAACTCCGCGGGTCGGGCGCGGCGCACGCCATGTCGCACCATGTAGGCCATATCACCGTGAAAGCCTTGGTCCAACCAAGCCAACAAACCGGGTTCGGCATCGCTCAGATCGACGCCGCTGACGCCAATTTGAGAAAATCCCAGTTCACGGGCCCAGGCCCGAATGTCTGAAATCAGTGGAGTTGCATGGACAGTCACACCGCCATTGTAGGAACGCCGGCTCAGCCGTGGTGCGGCGCATGGCGCGATGAGTCCGACACCGAGGCCTTTGCCTACCGATTGGCCCGCTGCCACGCGATACGCAACGCCACCCTGACTTTGCACGGCGACTTGGGTTCGGGGAAAACCACCTTTGTGCGCCACCTGCTGCGTGCCTTGGGCGTCAGCGGGCGCATCAAAAGCCCAACCTATGCCGTGGTGGAACCCCACCGCACGACCGACCTGTTCATATGGCATTTCGATTTCTACCGCTTCAGCGACCCTCGCGAGTGGGAGGACGCAGGTTTTCGTGAACTCTTCGCCAGCCCAGGACTCAAGTTGGTGGAGTGGCCCGAACACGCGGGCGATGCTTTCTCGGTGATCGACATGAGCTTGCACATCCAAACCCACGAGAACGGTACGCGCAACCTGCACGCCATCGCCAACACCGACACGGGCCGCCAACTCTTGGCGGCTTTGCCCCCCAGCACACCATGAGCACCGAATTCAACCGCCGCACCCTGCTCGGGGCCAGCTCCTTGGTCTTGTTTTTAGGCCCTCAACAGATTGCGCACGGCGCCAAAGTGGTGGCGGTGCGCTTGTGGCCAGCCGAGGACTACACCCGCATCACCATCGAATCCGACAGCCCACTCAAAACCTCACAACGCTTTGTCAACGACCCACCGCGCATGGAGGTGGACCTGCAAGGTCTGGACCTATTGCCCAGTCTGAGCGCCTTGGTTGGCAAACTCCGAAGCGACGACCCCAACATCGCGGGCATGCACGTGAGCCAACACGGCAGTGGGGTCGTGCGTTTGGTGGTCGACCTCAAACAGCCCATCGCCCCCCAAACTTTCAGCCTCAAACCCACCGCACCCTACCAACACCGCTGGGTGCTCGACCTCTACCCCGTCACACCACCCGACCCCTTGGCGCAACTCATTGAACAACGCTTGGCCGACTTGGAGCAGCGCTTGGGCAATGCGGGCAACCCACCCAGTGCCGATCCCTTGGGTGATTTGTTGGCCCAGCGCGGCCAAATCCCCAAGACCCCATCGGCTTCATCCCACAAGCCCACTCAACCGGGCGGGGCCTCCATGGGTGAGCGCCTGATCGTGGTCGCGCTCGACCCAGGCCATGGCGGTGAAGACCCTGGCGCCATTGGGCCCGGCGGGACATTTGAGAAAAACGTGGTGCTGCAAATCGCTCAGCGCTTGCGTGATCGGATCAACAAAACCCGGGTCAACGGTTTGCCCATGCGCGCCTTCATGACGCGCGACGGTGACTTCTTCGTGCCCTTGCATGAGCGTGTGCGCAAAGCACAACGGGTCAACGCCGATCTGTTCGTCAGCATTCACGCCGATGCCTTCTACAGCCCGCGCCCCCAAGGGGCCAGCATTTATGCCCTCAGCACACGTGGGGCCACCAGCGCCGCCGCACGTTGGATGGCCAACAAAGAAAACTCCTCCGATCAAATCGGCGGCATCAATGTCAAGGTCAAAGACCAGAGCATCCGAAGCGCGCTCATCGACATGAGTACCACCGCGCAAATCAACAACAGCCTCAAAGTGGGCACGGCCATGTTGGGCGAAGTCGGCAAAGTGGGACGTCTACACAAACCTCGGGTGGAGCAAGCCAATTTCGCGGTGCTGCGGGCGCCCAGCATCCCCAGCGTGCTGGTAGAAACCGCCTTCATCAGCAACCCCGCCGAGGAAAAACGCTTGCGCAGCGAGACTTACCAAAACCAATTGGCCGATGCGCTCTTGCGCGGCGTGGTGCGCTACTTCACCAAGCACCCGCCCTTGATCAAGCGCCGCGGCGCCTGATCAGCGCAGCTGAAAGTAGGCGTAGGCCAAGGCCGCCAAAGCCACCACACCCCACCCCATCCACTCCATGAAGGGGCGAAGTTTGGGTTCCATGGCGGGACCGAAACGCCCCATGAGCCAGCCAACCAAAAAAAAGCGGCCGCCGCGGCCCAACATCGAGGCCAAGACAAAAGGCAAGAGCGGCATGGCCATGCTGCCGGCCGCGATGGTGAAGGCTTTGTAGGGAATTGGCGAGAAGCCGGCCAAGAGCACGGCCCAGAAGCCCCAGTCTGAAAACCATGACTTGGCTATATCGATTTTGGCGCCCCACCCGGTTTGGGCCACCCAAGGCATCACCGCATCGATCGCCCAAGCCCCAATCACATACCCAAGAAGGCCACCCGCCACCGACGTCAGGGTGGTGATCAGCGCGAAGCGAAACCAGCGTGTGGGCTGGGCTAGGCACATGGGCGCCAGCATCACATCGGGCGGGATGGGAAAAAACGAGGACTCGGCGAAGCTGAGCCCGCCCAAGTACCAAGGGGCTTTGGGGTGCTGGCTCCAAGCCATCACACGGTCGTACAGGGCACCGAACAGTTTCACCGGGATTCCTCTTGTCGAACCCCGAAGGGCGAAGCCTGCATTATCCCGCCTGCGCAGAGCGCCCACCTACAATCGACCCATGACGCCTCGCGCCCCATTGACACCTGCGCCCATCCGGGAATTGCCCGACGAACTGATCAGCCAAATCGCTGCTGGTGAAGTGATCGAGCGCCCGGCTTCGGTGGTGCGTGAGTTGGTCGACAACGCCTTAGACGCCGGCGCCAGTCAAATCACCTTGCGTTTGCTGGCCGGCGGTGTGCGCATGATCACGGTGGAGGACAACGGCAGCGGCATTCCCAGTGCGGAATTGCCCACCGCGCTCAAGCGCCACGCCACCAGCAAAATCCGCAGCCTGCACGACTTGGAGAGTGTGGAGACCATGGGCTTTCGCGGCGAGGCCTTGGCCGCCGTGGCCTCCATCGCTCAGGTCAGTATCGCCTCGCGAAGCGTCGCGGCCTCGGAGACCCACGGCTGGTTGATCGACGCGCGCAGCGGCGAGATCGGCCCCCACCCCCGCGAGGTCGGCACCACGGTGGAAGTGCGCGAACTCTTCTACGCCACACCCGCGCGGCGCAAATTCCTCAAAACCGACGCCACCGAGCTGGCGCACTGTGTCGAAGCCGTGCGCCGCCACGCACTGGCCCGACCCGACGTGGGCTTTGCCATTTGGCACGAAGGCAAATTGGTCGCGCAGTGGCGCGCCGTGGACGCGGTCGGTATGGCCGCGTTTCGCCAACGCTTGGCCGATGTCTTGGGCGAGGACTTCGTGAACGACAGCGTCACCGTGCAATGGCCCGAAGCCGGAACCGACCACCCCAATGGCTTGCAGGTCATCGGCTTGGCCGGCATCCCAGACGCGGCGCGCTCCCGCAGCGACTGGCAATACGCCTACGTCAATGGCCGTTATGTGCGCGATAAGGTCATTGGCCACGCCGCGCGCAGCGCTTACGAGGACGTCTTGCATGGCCACCGCCAGCCGGTTTATGCGCTTTACATTGGTATCGACCCGGCTCGCGTGGATGTCAATGTGCACCCCACCAAAATCGAGGTGCGCTTTCGCGACAGCCGCGAG
>CAZNWS010000094.1:0-6188 GCA_964576495.1 uncultured Hydrogenophaga sp.
AAAACTGCCTACAACGCTTTGTCGGCCGAAAACAAAGCCATTGTGGAAGCTGCCGCCTCGCACGCTCACACCGTGATGCAAGCCCGTTACGATGCACGCAACCCAGCCGCGTTGAAGCGTTTGGTGGCCGGCGGTGCCTTGGTTAAGCCTTTCCCCAAATCGGTGATGGACGCCGCCTTCAAAGAAGCCATGGGCCTGTATGAAGAGTTGCGCAAGTCCAACCCCAATTGGAAAAAAATCTACGACGACTACTCGGCTTTCCGCAAGGACCAAAACCTCTGGTTCCGCTTCACCGAAGCCCAGTTCGACCGCTACATGCAGTCGGCCAAGTTGTGATGGCTTGAACGCTTCACCAACAACCCCGCTTCGGCGGGGTTTTTTGTGATGATTACGTAGAGGAGGGGCTGGGTGTGTCCGCTACACTGCAGCGTGATCACCTAGACCGGACCTTCAGGGGAATTTAGCCATGCAAGCTTTGCTTCAATTTTCACGGGCTGTGGATGCACTCAGTGCCCGCATTGGTCAGTTGGCCATGTGGTTGATCCTCATCACCACTTTCATCAGCGCGGGCAACGCCATCGTTCGCAAAGTCTTTAACACCAGCTCAAATGCTTTCCTGGAAATCCAGTGGTACCTCTTTGCTGCGGTGTTCATGCTGGGTGCGGGGTACGCTTTTTTGCGCAATGCCCATGTCCGCATCGACTTCATTGCATCGAGATTCACCGCGCGTACGCGCAATGTGATCGATATCGTCGGCATCTTGGTCTTCTTGTTTCCGCTGTGCTATTTGATGATCACATTGGGGTGGCCGCTGCTTCACAACGCTTGGGTCTCGGGTGAGATGTCGTCCAACTCGGGCGGTTTGATTCGTTGGCCCGTGTATGCCCTCATTCCTTTGGGCTTTGCGTTGTTGATGTTGCAAGGCGCTTCTGAATTGATCAAGCGCGTCGCCTTTTTGAAAGGCTTTGGCCCCGACGTTTTGGATCACAGCGGCCCCAGTGAGACGGAGTTGCTGGCCAAAGACATCGCTGAACAAGAAAAAACCCGTCAGGCAGGAGCCGCAGCATGATCGAATTCGTGTCCAACAGTTTTGTCCCCATCATGTTCGCCGGCTTGCTGGTGTTCTTGTTGGTGGGTTTTCCGGTGGCCTTCTCTTTGGCCGCCACGGGCCTGTTCTTTGGCTTCATCGGCATGGAATTGGACTTGTTTCCCGCCAACTTGTTCCAGGCCTTGCCTTTGCGCGTCTTCGGCATCATGCAGAACGACACGCTGTTGGCCATTCCTTTTTTCACCTTGATGGGCATCATCTTGGAGCGCAGCCGCATGGCCGAGGACTTGCTCGAGACGGTCGGGCAAGTTTTTGGCCCCTTGCGTGGTGGCGTGGGTATTGCTGTGGTCTTGGTGGGCGCTTTGTTGGCCGCCACGACCGGGGTGGTTGCGGCCTCGGTGATCTCCATGGGTTTGATCGCCATGCCCATCATGCTGCGCTACGGTTACAACCGCGCCATCGCCACGGGCACCATCACCGCTTCGGGCACCTTGGCGCAAGCATTGCCCCCATCTTTGGTGTTGATTGTGTTGGCCGACCAATTGGGTCGATCCGTTGGCGATATGTACGCCGGTGCTTTGTTGCCGGGCCTCATGCTCGTGGGTCTGTACCTCTTGTTCATTGTTGTGGTCGCTTTTGTCAAGCCCAGCTGGGTGCCTGCATTGCCTCCCGAAGCCCGTATCTACAGCGAACCCAACGGCAGCAGCGGACACATGTCTTTGCTCGCCTTGATGGCATTGGCCGTGGGTTGCGCCTTGGCGTGGTCCTCGGTTCACGAGTCCTTCATCAACCCGATGATGAACCGTGACGGCGCAGCCCCCACCGATGAAGTGTTCATTTTGTCCTTCACCATCGGTGCCTTTGTGGCCTTTGGTTTGGCGGTCTTCAACAGGGTCACCCGTGCTGGTTTGCTCTCGCGTTTGACCGAGCGCGTGACGTTTGTGCTGATTCCTCCCCTGGTGTTGATCTTTCTGGTCTTGGGCACGATTTTTCTGGGCATCGCGACCCCTACCGAAGGTGGCGCCATGGGTGCACTTGGCGCGCTGCTGATGGCGGCGGCGCGTCGCACACTCTCGTTTGATTTGCTCAAGCAGGCCCTGGAAAATTCGACCAAGTTGTCCATCTTTGTGATGTTCATCTTGATCGGTTCGACCGTCTTTAGTTTTACTTTCAACGCCGCCGATGGCCATATCTGGGTCGAACACCTGTTCGATAAGTTGCCAGGGGGCCAGATCGGTTTCTTGTTGTTTGTGAACTTGCTGGTGTTCATCTTGGGCATGTTCATCGATTTCTTTGAGATCGCTTTCATCGTTGTGCCTTTGTTGGCACCCGTGGCCGAAAAGCTCGATATCAACCTGATTTGGTTCGGCATCATCTTGGCCATGAACTTGCAAACCTCGTTCTTGACCCCCCCCTTTGGTTTTGCGTTGTTCTACCTGCGCAGCGTGGTGGCCCGTCAGGACTACACCGACAAGGTCACCGGTGAGCGCATCCCTGCGGTGACGACACTGCAAATTTACCAAGGCTCCATCGCATTCATCGTTTTGCAAGTCATCATGGTGGCGGTGATTGTGATGAACCCAACGTTGGTCACGGGTAACTTGACCAAAGCCACGGTGGTCAACGAGGCCGAGGTGCTCGACATGCTCAACAACATGTCGGATTTGCCAACCGATGAGCTGGCCGAGGAACCTCTAGAGGCGCCCGCCAACACCGATGGCTTGCCCACGCCGCCCGACGAAGAGGCTGAGGTCGATCCGGCCAAGGCCTTGCTGGAATCCATGAAGCAATGATGGGTGCACAGCGAATGCTGATTGATGTCAAGATCTTGGATGCGCGCATGGCCGACTCGTTGCCGGCCTATGCGACCCCCGGTAGCGCAGGCTTGGACTTGCGTGCGTGTTTGGATGAACCCCTGACCCTAGCGCCCAATGCTTGGCAACTGGTGCCCACAGGGTTGGCGGTGCATTTGGCCGATCCGGCTTATGCGGCCATGTTGTTGCCTCGCTCGGGGTTGGGTCACAAACACGGCATTGTCTTGGGCAATTTGGTGGGTTTGATCGACAGCGACTACCAAGGTCAACTCATGGTGAGCTGCTGGAACCGCAGCCCGACGGCGTTCACGATCGAACCCATGGAGCGCATCGCGCAAATGGTGATCGTGCCCGTGGTACAGGCGCAGTTTCGGATCGTCGAAGACTTCGCCGCTGCCAGCGAGCGCGGGGCCGGTGGGTACGGCTCCACTGGTCGCGGCTGATGCTCAGTGCAGTGTGGGCTTTGAGCCGTCGGCCACGGTTGTGGCCACGGGCTCCACTTGCATATTGAAAAACCCGGCGCCCAAAGTGCCGCGGCCAATTTCCTCTTCGTAGGCTTCACGCACGTTGTGCACGGTCAGGTGCAAACGCAAGCCGATACCGGCCAACGGGTGGTTGCCGTCGAGCACCGCATGCTCGGGGTAAATGTCGCTGACGAAGTAAATGCGGTCTTTCGGGGCTTCGGGGTTGCAGCCTTCGGGTAAGCCTTCAAACGCCATGCCTTCGGTGATGTCTTTGGGTAACTTGCTCAAAGGCTCCAAGAACAAGAGTCGTTCATCGAAGTCTCCGAAAGCATCGGCGGGCTCCAAACTCAAGTCGAGCTCGTCACCCGCTTCTTTGCCTTGTAGGGCAGCCTCGATGCTGGAGAGCAAGTCGGTGCCGCCGACCAAGAAGTCCAAAGGCTCGTCGAGGACGTCCAATTCGTCGTTTTGGGCGTCTTTGAGCACCCAGCTCAAGGACACCACGCATTGTGGGGTGATTTTCATCAGACAATTGTCCCATGATCTCAAGCCAATCTGTGTCTCCCCTCAACACACCCATCGATCAAGCCACCCCCTTGCTCGGCGGCCTCACCCCCCAGCAGTTCATGCGTCGGCATTGGCAAAAAAAGCCGCTGCTCATCCGCCAAGCGATCCCAGGCTTTGTCCCATTGCTGGACCGCGCGGCCTTGTTTGCGCTGGCCAGCCAAGAAGCGGTGGAGTCGCGGGTGATCGAGCACCAGGCCAAAGGCTGGCAGTTGCGCCACGGGCCTTTTGCCCGCAAGGCTTTGCCACCCGTCTCGCGCCCCGCATGGACGCTCTTGGTGCAAAGCGTGGATTCGCACGTGCAAAGCGCGCATGAACTGTTGCAACGCTTTCGCTTTGTGCCCGACGCACGATTGGACGACCTGATGATTTCTTGGGCCAGTCAGGGCGGCGGCGTGGGCCCGCACTTCGACAGCTATGACGTGTTTTTGCTCCAAGCCAGCGGCCAGCGCCGCTGGCGCATTGGTCGCCAAAAAGACCTGTCTTTGCAACCCGATGTGCCCTTGAAAATCTTGAGCCACTTTGAGCCCGAAGAGGAGTTTGTTCTCAATCCTGGCGACATGCTTTATTTGCCCCCCAAATGGGCCCACGATGGCATCGCCGAGACTGCGGACTGCATGACCTACTCGGTGGGTTTTCGGGTGCCTCAGCGCGGCGGCTTGGCGGGGGAATTGGTGCAACGCATGGCCGAGGCTTGGGAAGATGAAACCCTGTACCGTGATCCCAAGCAGGGCGCGACGAATCAACCCGGTGCGATCCCTGAGGCTTTGGTGGATTTTTCTGTGGATGGCTTGCAACGGCTCTTGGCCGATCGACAGTCTCTGGCCTGTGCCTTGGGCGAGGTCATGACCGAGCCCAAGCCTAGGGTGTGGTTCGAGGAGTCCGCGACCAATTGGCGCTTGGGTGGGGTGGTTTTGGATCGTCGCACACGCATGATGTATGACCGCCATCACATTTTCATTAATGGCGAGAGTTTTCTCGCCGGGGGGGCCGACGCCCGGTTGATGCAAGAACTGGCCGATCGCCGAACCCTCACTTTCCAGCGGGTTTTAAAGGCATCGAGTGATGCCCACCAGCTGCTGGCGCAATGGTTTGAGGCGGGTTGGATACACCACAAGAACTAATTCGTTGCTTTAACACAACAAAAAATGACGGGCAAAAATAATTATCCGATTAGGGTAATCACGGTTGTTTTTTCGGACGTATGATCCGCTCCGGTCTTGCCATTGACGCCAACGCGGCAGAAATAGCGAGACTGGATGGATCACTCCTCGCATCGATGATGCGGGGTTTTTTTTGGCCCATTCGATGTTGTTTGTTGTTTTTGTTATTTCAACCTTTCATTGGAACTCACCATGACCAAATCCGTTTTGTTCGCCGCTTTGTTGGCCGCCGTCGCTTTGACCGCTTGTGGCAAAAAAGAAGAAGCTGCTGCGCCTGCTGCCGCTCCTGCGACTGAAGCCGCTGCGCCCGCTGCTGCTCCAGCTGCGCCTGCTGCTGACGCCGCTGCTGCGCCCGCCGCGCCCGCTGCTGACGCTGCCGCTCCTGCCAAGCAGTGATATTGGCTCGGCCGCAAAAAAACCGCCTTCGGGCGGTGTTTTTTGGGGTTGTCGTTGGCGGGGATTACTTCAAATCGTCCACCAAGAGCTTCAAGATGCGTTGTGCATTGGCGTTGTTGAGCGCTTGACCTTGCTCATTTTGAACACGAACACGCGTCAAGTTTGCTTCGGTGTTGAGAACGATCTGGAATCGGGTGGGTTGAGCTTCGGACTTTTTGCTGAACCACGACCGACTGGCTTTTTCTTCCAAGACCGGTACGAAGCGAACTCCATAAGTGCCTTTGCTGCGGTCTCGTTCCTCCACCGTAAAGCCTGTGCGATCCAAGGCCAAACCGACCCGGCGCCAAGCTCGCTCAAAACCATCGCCCACTTCGGCCCAGACCTGATCCTGGCGTTGGACCAAACGCGCCGCCGAGACAGCCCGGGTTTGTTGAATCATTTCTGTCGCTTTGTCGGGTGTCTCCCCAAGGCTCACCATCAACCGACGCAAAAACTCGGCTTCCAACTCAGGGTCCGCCGCTCGGGCTTGCCAAGCGGTACGCTCCTCAGAAGAGTCTGTGTAGACCTCTTGCATCCCGCGGTGGCTGATGTAGATCTCGGTACCACCGTCGGCTCGGCGTTCGATACGCGTTCGAAACTTATCTCGCTCACCGGTTGAGTACAGGCCATCAAAAAGCTTACCGATGGTCGAGCGAATAAAGTCTTGGGGAATCTTGGCGCGGTTCTCGGCCCAATCCGTTTC
>CAZNWS010000095.1:0-6174 GCA_964576495.1 uncultured Hydrogenophaga sp.
CTTTGCCTTCGGAGGGCAACGCTCTATCCAACTGAGCTACGGGCGCGTGTGTTCACGGCGATTGCAGCGAACGGGCCGCATGATACTTGAATAGCAAAGCGCCCACTAGCGGACAAAGCCCCATTCTGACTCGGTGGTCATACACGGATTGAAGGCGTAGAATGCGGCACAATCCTTCCACTCCCCCACAAGTCCATGACTGACCAAGCCCCCGCCCACGCTGACGGCGCGGCGGCCAAGCGCCGTTTGCCGCACAGCATCGCCTCGCTGGAATCCGTGCCGTTCCGTTGGCTGTCGGGCAGCATGCTGACGTTTTTCCTGTCGATGCAGGCCGGCTTTCTTATCCGCTCACTGCTGGCTTGGGACCTGACGCACAGCGAACTGTCGCTGGCCTACATCAATCTCGTGATCGCGGTGCCGATGATGGTGGGCTCCTTCATCGCGGGTGCCGTGATCGACCGCATGGAACGGCGCCGCATCGTCATCGTGGGGCAGTCCCTCATCATGCTGGCAGAGCTTACCGTGCTCGTGCTGATGTTCCTGGACATCCTGCAGTTCTGGCACCTGCTCGCCACCTCGTTTTCCATGGGCGTGATGTATCCCTTCATCATGCCTACGCGCACCGCCATGGTGATGAATCTCGTGGGACGCGAGCGCATGGGCAATGCCATGGCGCTGATGACGGCCTCGCAGAACATCGCGCGCGTGCTGGGCCCGTCGCTGGCAGGCGGGCTAATTCCCTTCATTGGCCTCAAGGGTGCATTCATCGTATCGCTGGTGCTGTACACGGCGTCCACCTTGACCATGTTCGCACTGCCCAAAGCCATACCCGTGCCCAGCGGACGCTCACTGCTGCGGGACGTAGCCTATTCATTCACCTATATCAGCCAGCATCGCCCCATGCTGCTGACGGTTCTCTTCGGCATTCTGCCTTTGCTGCTGACGCTGCCGGTGTTCAGCATGCTCGTGGTATTCACGGAGGATGTCTGGCAGACGGGGGAAGTCGGGCTCGGCATCCTCATGGCGATGATCGGTCTGGGTGGCATCACCGGGTCCATGCTGGTGGCGCGACTGGGCGATCGGGTGCGCGTGCGCGTGGGCAACCTCACCATGACCAACCACCCCATCCACATCCACGGCATTGAGTTTGAGGTGACGGGCACCGATGGCGGCCCCGTACCGAAAAGTGCGCGTTGGCCCGAGGTGACCACCGATGTGGCTGTGGGCCAAATGCGGCAAATCGAATTCATCGCCAACGAGCCCGGCGACTGGGCCATGCATTGCCACAAGAGCCACCACACCATGGGTGCCATGGGCCACGACGTGCCCACGCTGATCGGCGTGGACCACCGCGGCTTGGTCAAACCCCTGCAGCGCGTCAACCCCGACTACATGGTCATGGGCGAGCGCGGCATGGCCGACATGGGCGAGATGGAAATGGAGCTACCCGCCAACACCTTCCCCATGATGACCGGCACTGGACCTTACGGCCCGATCGAAATGGGTGGCATGTTCACCACCCTCAAGGTGCGAGCCGACCAAAAGGCCGGTGACTACCGCGATCCCGGTTGGTACCAACAGCCACCCAACACCCAATCGCGTTTGGTTGAAACACCAGACGCGGCGCCCCGCGCCGCCACACCCAATGGCACACCGCAAGGCACCGCCAAAAAACCCGAGGCGGGCAAAGGCCACGCCCACCACTGAAAACCCAGAAAGGACCTGTCATGAACACCACACGCCGTCACCAACTGAAACAACTGCTGGGCACTGCCACCGTGCTGAGCTTGCCCCTGCTGGCCCACGCCCATGGCGAGATGCACAAAGACCACCACAAGACCACAGGTCCCGTGGTCAAAGAGCAAAAGGCCTGGGGCATCGGCGCAGAAGCCAAACAGGCCCAGCGCACCATCACCATCCGCATGAGCGATGACATGCGCTTCGCGCCGAGCCACCTCGACATCAAACTGGGCGAGACCCTGCGCCTGCGCGCCGAAAACAAGGGCCAAGTGATGCACGAGATCGTGATCGGCACCGCTCAAGAGCTGCAAGCCCACGCCGAGATGATGAAAAAACACCCGAACATGGAACACGACGAGCCCTACATGGCGCACGTCTCGCCCGGCAAAACCGGTGACATCGTGTGGACCTTCAACCGCGAAGGCGACTTCGAGTTCGCGTGTTTGTTGCCCGGCCACTTCGAAGCCGGTATGCGTGGCACCATCCGTGTTCGCGCCTAAAGCCACCAGGAGAAACCCATGAAAAACACCCTCTCCCGCCGCACCACCCTGATTGCCGCGGCCGCGGCCTTGGCCAGCGCACCTTGGGCCGCGCTGGCCAACAGCCCGCAAAAGTTACCCGTCATGCAGGTCTGGAAAGACCCCAACTGCGGCTGCTGCAAGGACTGGGTCGAGATCGTGCGCAAAGCCGGTTTTGAGATCCAAACCTTCGACACCGGCAACACCGCCATCCGCCAACGTTTGGGGATGCCCACGAAATTCGCGTCCTGCCACACCGCGCTGATCGACGGCTACGTGATCGAGGGCCATGTGAACGTGAGCGAGATCCAACGCTTGCTGCGCGAGCGGCCCAAGGCCTTGGGCTTGGCGGTGCCCGGCATGCCGGTGGGCAGCCCCGGCATGGACGGTCCCGAGTACGGCAACCGCCGCGACCCCTACGACGTGCTCTTGGTGCAAAAGGATGGCAGCAGCCGCAGCTACCAAAGCTATTTCAAAAACGTCGCTCAAACGCCGCGCGAGGGTTTCATGAAAACGCAGCACAGCACCAGTTCGGCTGGGGCAGCCCTGCCATGGGCCGAGGCCGAGATCCGACGCATCGACACCGCTGCGGGCAAGATCAGTCTCAAACACGGCGAGATCAAAAACCTCGATATGCCGCCCATGAGCATGGTGTTCCAAGTCCCCAACACCAGCCAACTCGAGGGCTTGAAGGTGGGCGATGCGGTGCGTTTCACGGCCGATCAGATCAACGGCGCTTACACCGTCATCCGAATCGAGCGCAGACCCTGAGTCAAAAAGCGATCGGTTAGAGTTCGCGCATGAACAAGAACGTGCGCGTTTTCTTATCTTCCTTGTGGGAATGGTTGTTGTCTTTTGGGCCTTTTGTGGCACTGGGCGTGGCCCTCATGGTCGGGGCTTATCACTGGCTGGACCCCAACCCGCCCAAACAGGTGGTCTTGGCCACCGGACCTGAACAAAGCGCCTACGACGCCATCGGACAACAATACGCCAAGGCCTTATTTGCCTACGGCATCGATGTGAAGCTCTTGCCCTCGGAGGGCTCGGCGCACAACCTGGACTTGCTGCGCAGCGGCCAAGCCGATTTGGCGTTTGTGCAAGGTGGGGGCGTGGCCTGGACCGACACCGACCGCCAAAACCTCACGGCCCTGGGCAATTTGTTCGTGGAACCGCTGTGGGTGTTTTACCGCCAAGACAGCGCACAACGTTTGGTCGGTCGCCCCGAACTCACGCAATTGCGCGACCTGCAAGGGGCGCGCATCAACGTGGGCACTGAAGGCAGCGGTGTGCCGCGCCTGTTCGAGACCTTGTTGGAAGCCAATGGCATTGCGCCCGAACGCTGGCAGCGCAGCGAATGGGCGCCCACGCCCGCGGTCGTGGCCTTCTTGAACCAAGAAATCGACGTGGTGGTGTTTGCCTCGGCACCCGAATCGCCGTTGGTGCAAATGCTCTTGCAAAGTCCAGGTGTGGGTTTGATGGACTTTGCGCAAAGCGAAGCCTATGCGCGACGCTTTGGCTTTTTGACGCCCGTGGTCTTGCCGCAAGGCGTGGTGGATTTGGCCAAAAACCAACCCCCACGCGATGTGCGTTTGGTGGCCCCCACGTCGACGCTGCTGACCTCACAAAACACCCACCCCGCCATCGTGCAGCTGTTCGCCCAAACCGCGGTCAACTTGCACAGCGCCCCGGGCTGGTTCAACCGCGCGCGCCAATACCCCAGCTTGGACCACGCCGAGATCGAGGTCTCGGCTGAAGCCGCGCGCGCCATTCGCAACGGCCAACCGTGGCTGCAGCGCTATTGGCCGTTTTGGCTGGCGAACTTGGTCGAGCGCATGTGGCTGGCCGGAGGGGTGATTTTGGCTTTGGTCTTGCCGCTCTCGCGCATATTGCCGCCGCTCTACACCCTGCGCGTGCGCTCCAAGGTGTTCCGTTGGTACGCCGAACTGCAAGAGATCGAAGAGCGCGTGGAACGCAGCGCGAGCGCCCAAGACACGCAAGCGCAACTCTTGGCTTTGGACCGCTTAGAAGCCACGGTCGAGCACGTCCAAGTGCCCCTGCCCTACGCCAACGAGCTTTACGCTTTGCGCAGCCACATCCGCTGGGTGCGCAAGCGGCTCATGCAACACCTGCCCACGAATTAAGCCAACAAACGCTTCCAGCCCTCGGGCCCCAGGTCGCGCAAGGTGCGGATGTTGCGCTCCACGATCTGCTCGGCATCACCCCCAGCGCTGTCCACGGCCCGCGCCACGCTGTCTTCGCGCAGCAGGTGCAAGATGGGGTATGGCGCGCGGTTGGTGAAGTGGCTCATGTCGCCTTCGGGTTCACCGTCGAACACGAAGTCGGGGTGGAAATGAGCGACTTGAATCACGCCTTCGAGTTCGTGCTCGACCAAGACCTCATCGACCACACCTTGGAAGTCGTTGAAGACAAAGAAGTCCGGGAACAAGGTCGGGTGGATGAGCAGCGTGGTGTCGGTCTCTTCGGCGCTCACGGCTTGCAGGTGAGCCAACTCGCGGTCGAGGTCGTCCAAAAAAGCGTCGATGTGCCGGGCGCGGCTGACCACGATGCGCACTTGGTTTTTGACGTACACCGAGCGCGCGAACGGACACAGGTTCAGGCCGATGACGGCTTGCTCCAACCAGCGGCGGGTGTCGGCGATGATGGTCTCGGGTGTGGAGCTCATGCTCAGGATGGTTTCGTGTGGGGTTGAACACCGTAGGCGCGCATGGCCGAAGCCACTTGCGCCTGCTCGGTGGTTTCGTTGGAATAAAAACGGTAGCTCGGGGCCACGATGGTGGACATAGCAGTCACGCGGATCACCAAAACGCTCTGAACAACAAAGCGTTGCCCCACCATGGCCAACAGCGGTTGGGCCCAGCGGGTGAAGTCGGGCTCATCGGCACGCACCTCGTGCGCCGTGCCTTTGAGCTTGAAGCCCTTTTGCACAAAAACATCCACAAAACTCAAACAGACTTGCGGATGTTGCGCGATGTTGCGCGCACTGATGGGCGATGCGATGTGGGCCACCACCACGTGCTGGTCATCGGCGATGGCCCAGACCTCTTTGGGCGACACGTTGGGTTGGCCATCGGCGTCCACCGTGGCCAGCCAACACAACACGCTGCGCTGGGCTGAGACACGAACGGCTGCGAGGTCTGGCATGCCCACGGGTTTACTTCAAGCTCTTGAAGCGCGCACGCTTCGGACGCGCACCTTCTTCGCCCAAGCGCTTGACCTTGTCGGCCTCGTACTCGGTGAAGTTGCCATCAAAGAAGTACCACTGGCTGTCGCCTTCGTACGCGAGGATGTGCGTGCAGATGCGGTCGAGGAACCATCGGTCGTGCGAGATGACCATGGCGCTACCGGCGAATTCGAGCAGCGCTTCTTCCAGCGCGCGCAAGGTTTCGACGTCCAAGTCGTTCGACGGTTCGTCGAGCATCAAGACGTTACCGCCTTGGGCCAAGGTCTTGGCCAAGTGCAAACGGCCACGCTCACCACCGGAAAGGTTCTTCACCAGCTTTTGCTGGTCGTTGCCTTTGAAGTTGAAGCGGCCAATGTAAGCGCGGCTGGGCATCACGAACTTGCCCACCGTGATGTTGTCCAAACCGCCTGAGACGTCTTCCCACACCGTCTTGTCGCCTTCTAAGCTTTCGCGGCTTTGGTCCACAAAGGCCAGCTTGGCGGTTTGACCGATGGTGATGGCACCGCTGTCGGGTTTCTCAACACCTTGGATCATGCGGAACAAGGTGGACTTGCCCGCACCGTTGGGGCCGATGATGCCGCAGATGGCGCCAGCGGGCAGCTTGAAGCTGAGCTTGTCCATGAGCAAGCGCTCGCCAAAACTCTTGGAGACGTTCTCAAATTCGATGACCTGCGCACCCAAGCGCTCGGCCACGGGAATGAAGATCTCGTTGGT
>CAZNWS010000096.1:0-4857 GCA_964576495.1 uncultured Hydrogenophaga sp.
TTAAGATATTCGGCTTCCATCGATTGGCATCACTGTTCTGATAAATAATTTCAGTTCTTGAACAAACCCTTGGTGACCCTCAAGACGCGTAACCCGGGACCGTTCTTGAAAGACGTGGATCATCCCGATGCCATTGAGCCGGCTTTGCGCGAAGCCTTGGCCACACCCGATGAGCAACTGAATGCCGCACAAGCGCTTTGTCGCGAACTGCACAGCTTTGAGGACGGGCGTTCCAGCGAGCGTGTGATGGACGCGGTGGAACGTTTGTGCGTGGGAGAGATGGGGCCACGGCGCCCCAAGCCAAGCAACCGCTGGCGCAAACTCAAGGTGCGTTGGCGCATGGGCCACTGGGGCTGGTGATCGGCACACGCTGCAGGGCATCGAGGGCCGAGCCCCAAACCTCGTCGGCCAAGGCACGGTCCTCGACGCTCAGTGCCTGACCCGACAAGACCAGCACTTTGTGCCCCACACCAGCGGCCGCGGCGGCTTGCATGTCGGCGGCCTTGTCGCCCAGCATCCAGCTGCGGGCCAAATCGATGCCGTGTTCGGCCGCGGCTTGCAAGATCATGCCGGGCGCGGGTTTGCGGCAATCGCATTCACGTTGGTAAGCGCCTTGGGCTTTCACGGGGTGGTGCGGGCACCAATAGACACCCGCGATCGTCACGCCGTGCTCGGCGAAGCGTTCGGTCATCCACCGCGTGAGGCTGTGGAAGTCGGCTTCGCTGTAGTAACCCCGACCGATGCCCGATTGGTTGGTCACCACGATGAGGGTGTAACCCAGCACCGCGAAATGTCGGCAGGCCTCAAAAATGCCTTCGATGAATTCGAATTGTTCGGGGCGGCTGACGTAGCCGTGGTCGACGTTGATGACGCCGTCGCGATCCAAAAAGACGGCCGGCTTCACAGACCGCGCTCCCGCACCACGCGGTCGAACATGTCACACACGGTGGGTACCTCGATGCTGGTCATGACGTCTGCGCCTTTGACGCGGGTGCCCCAGCGCAACTGATCGGCCGTTTGGCCGGTTTGCGCGAACAGGTGTTGGTGGTAGACCTCCACCACATACGGGCTGCCCACGGGGCCGGTGCGCGCCGGGTTGCTGTGGCCATACAGGCCAATGACGGGCGTGCCCACGGTGGTGGCCATGTGGGCCGGGCCGGTGTCGGGCGCCAGCACCAGGCTGGCCTGCTCGATCAGGGCCAACAGTTGCGGCAAGCGAGTTTGGCCCACCAGGTCGTGCAAGCGGTGTGCGCTGTGCGAGGCAATGGCGCGGGCCAATTCGCGCTCGGCGTCGGTCGGGCCGCCACACAGCCACACCGCAAAGCCTTGGGCGGCGGCATGGTCGGCCACGGCGGCGTAACGCTCAGGCAACCAGTTGCGTTCGGCGGCCGAGGCGGCGGCGCAGATCAGCAGGTGGCGCTGCGCGCCGCTGGTGGCCAAGGTTTGGTGGGCCCAGTCTCGGTCGGTGCTGGACAGGGGCATGTCCCAGCGCGGCGCTTGGGGCGGTACACCGATGGCGCGGGCGAATTGGGCAAAGCCTTCGATGACGTGCGGGTGTTGCAGCGCGGGGGTGCGTTCGCGCATGAAGAGCGCGTGCAGCTCTTTGGCGGTGCCCCAATCAAAACCAATCTTTCGACGTGCCCGAATGAACGCCGAGGCCAGGTTGGCGCGAAAAGCCACTTGCATGTGCAAGAGCACGTCGAAACGTTCGCCGCGCAGGTCTTTGCGCAACTGGGTGTAAGCGCGCCAGCCTTGGCGTTTGTCGAACACCACCAAGCGCACACCGGGCAAGCCTTGCAGCAACTGGGCTTCGACCTTGCCGATGACCCAGGTGATGGGCACACCAGGGTAATGGCGCTGAATGGACTGCACCACGGACACAGCGTGGCAGACATCGCCGATGGCCGAGAGGCGCAACACGCAGATGGAGCGCACTCAGTGGCTTCCTTGGATTTTTTGGATCACACCGCTGGTGGACCGGCCTTCAACGAAGTCCAGCACCTGCACTTGGCCGCCGCGCGCCAGCACCCAGTCGGCACCCACGATTTGGTCGATGCGGTAGTCGCCACCCTTGACCAACACATCGGGCGCGACCTGTTGGATCAGTCGCAGCGGTGTGTCGCCCTCCTCGGCGTCGTCGCCGAAGGGCAGTACCCAATCCACGCTGGCCAAGGCGCTGAGCACCGTGGCGCGATCGTCCAACGGGTTGACCGGGCGCTGAGCACCTTTGAGGCGGCGCACGGAAGCGTCGCTGTTCAAGCCCACGACCAATCGGTCACCCAGGGCGCGCGCTTGGGCGAGGTAGCGCACATGACCCGCGTGCAAGATGTCGAAGCAGCCGTTGGTGAAGACGATGCGCTCGCCCACTTGGCGGGCGAAAGCGATGTGGTTGAGCACCTGCTCAAACGGCGCTTGGTACAAGCCGCCTTGGCTGTGCGCGTGGTGGTTGAGTTGTGTGGCCAGCTCTTCGGGCGAGACGGTGGCCGCGCCCACTTTGCCCACCACGATGCCGGCGGCCACGTTGGCGACTTCGCTGGCCTGCTCAGGCGGCATGCCCGCGCCGAGCATGACGGCCAAGGTGGCGATGACGGTGTCGCCCGCGCCGGTGACGTCGCTGACCTCGCGCACCTGCGCGGGAAAATGGTGGTGTTCGGTCGGGCTGATCCAGCTCATGCCCTGTTCGCTGCGGGTGAGCAGCATGGCGTTGATGCCACAGCGTGTGAGCATGGCACGGGCCGATTCGATCATGACTTCTTCGCTGTCCACCAAGCCCCCAGCGGCTTTGAATTCGGACAGGTTGGGCGTGACGATGTCGGCGCCGCGGTAAAAGGCAAAGTCGGGGTGTTTGGGGTCCACGAGCACGGTTTTACCGGCTTGTTTGGCCAAGGTCATCATCTCGGGCAGGTGGCGCAAGCTGCCTTTGTTGTAGTCGCTGAAAATGACCAGTGCGTAGTCGCCCACGCTGCGGGCAAAGGCTTGCACCAAGGCTTGCGAGGCCTCTTCGTCAAACACCGCTTCGTGGTCCAAGCGCACCACTTGCTGTTGGCGCGAGACGATGCGGGTTTTGGTGATGGTGGGCTGGCGGCTTTGGCGGTGCAGGTGCGAGCGGATGTGCTCGTGGCCGAGCAAGGCCTCTAGGCTACGGGCGTGGGCATCGTCCCCCACGATGCCCAGCAAACCCACTCGACCGTCGAGGTGGGCGATGTTGCGCGCCACGTTGGCCGCGCCACCGGCCTTGTCTTGCACCGAGTTGACCTTGACCACAGGCACCGGGGCTTCGGGAGAAATGCGCTGGGTGTCACCTTGGTAGTAGCGGTCGAGCATGACGTCACCCACCACCAGCACCGAGGCTTGGCCGAGACGTTGCAGCAGGGTCAGGTCGATCATGCGGCGCCTTGCGCAAACACGCCGTCCAGCGCTTCGCAGAGCCAGTGGCCGATGAACATGTGCATCTCTTGAATGCGCGCGGTTTCTTGGCTTTTGACCACGATGGACAGGTCGGCGATGTGGATCACTTGACCGCCATCACGACCGGTCAGCGCCACGGCAAAGGCACCGATGTCCTTGGCCGCTTGCAAGCCGAGGTTGATGTTGCGGCTGGTGCCCGAGGTGGTCAGGCCGATGACCACGTCCTCGGGCTTGACCAGGCCTTGGACCTGGCGCTCAAAGACCGTGGAGAAGTCGTAGTCGTTGGAGTGGGCGGTGAGGATGGAGGTGTCGGTGGTCAGGGCCAAGGCAGCCAAGGGGCGGCGCTCTTGCTTGTAGCGCACCATGAATTCGGCCGCCAGGTGTTGGCTGTCGGCGGCGCTGCCGCCGTTGCCCATGAAGACCACTTTGCCGCCTCGCTGCAAACTGCGGGTGATGGCATTGAGCAGCTCGATGGCTTGCGCCTGGTAATGCTCGGCCTCAGCAAAGGTGTCGCGGTGGCGCTGGAGGCTGTCGGAGAAACTGCGGGCCAAATCCATGGGGTGTCCTTTGCTTCAGTGGGCGGCTTGTTGCACCTGCGCGTCGGGCTTCACTGCCTTCAACAGCGCCATCATGACCGCCTCGATGCGGTCCAACGCTTGGGTTGTTTGGCCTTCAAAGCGCAGCACCAGCACCGGCGTGGTGTTGGACGCGCGAATCAGACCAAACCCATCGGGCCAATCCACGCGCAGACCGTCGATGGTGGAGACACTGGCGGGCGCTTCAAAGCGCGCGGCCGAGACGAGTTGGGCGACCAAACGGTGCGGCTCGCCTTCGGCGCACAGCACGTTGAGTTCGGGCGTGCTGTGGCTGGTGGGCAAGGCGTTGAGCACGGCGCTGGCGTCGGGGCTTTGGCTCAAGATTTCCAACATGCGGGCACCGGCGTAGCTGCCGTCGTCAAAACCGAACCAACGCTCTTTGAAAAAGATGTGGCCGCTCATCTCGCCACCCAGCGGGGCTTGGGCGCCGCTGGCTTCGATCTCGCGCATCTTGGCTTTGATGAGCGAGTGCCCGGTTTTGTAAATCAGGGGCACACCACCGGCCTTAGCGATGGCTGGGCCTAAGCGCTGCGAGCATTTGACGTCGAACACGATGTGGCCGCCGGGCACGCGCTGAAGTACATCTTGGGCGAACAAGGCCATTTGGCGGTCGGGGTAGATGTTTTGGCCTTCGCGGGTGACGATGCCCAAGCGGTCGCCGTCGCCGTCAAAGGCCAAGCCCAGCTCGGCGCCGCTGCTGGCCAGCGCGGCGATCAGGTCGCGCAGGTTTTCGGGTTTGGAGGGGTCGGGGTGGTGGTTGGGGAATTCGCCGTCGACCTCGCTGAAGAGTTCGATGACCTCGCAGCCCAAGGCGCGGAACAGCGCGGGAGCGGTGGCACCGGCCACGCCGTTG
>CAZNWS010000096.1:4867-6098 GCA_964576495.1 uncultured Hydrogenophaga sp.
CTTATTGGATAATAATAAAAATATTAAAAATTATACTTTAGTCGACGATTTAACTATGTTGAATGTTTGTAAAAATAATTTATCTGAGTTTGATTGTATTAACTATGTACCTATAGAGTCGTTAAAAGAAATTGAAAATAATAGTTATAATATATTAGTATCTAACCATTGTTTAGAGGAGACACCTAAGGAATATAACCACCGGGCACGGGCGTCCAGCGGTCGCTGGCCATGGCTTGGTGCAGGCCTTGGATTTCTTCGCCGTGGATGGCGCGGGTGTCGAGCACCATCTTGAAACCGTTGTAGTCCTTGGGGTTGTGGCTGCCCGTGACCATGATGCCGCTGCGGCACAGGGTGCTGGCCGCGAAGTACAGCATGGGCGTGGTGACCATGCCGACGTCGATCACCTCGATGCCCGCATCGACCAAACCGGCCATCAGCGCGGCGGCGAGTTCGGGGCCGCTCAAGCGGCCATCACGGCCCACGGCCACCACGGTTTGGCCTTGGCTGCGGGCGTGGGTGCCGAACGCACGGCCCAAAGCACGGGCGACGTCGGCGTTCAGGGTGCTGGGCACGACGCCCCGGATGTCGTAGGCCTTGAAAATCGATGGGTTGAGCTGCATGCGAAGCGTTCGGTGTTCAAATAGCCTATTGTAAGAAGCTCAGCACCATGCCCCAGCCAACCATTGTCCACCGCCATATCACCACCCTTTGGGGCGAGATGTTGATCGCGGGCGGCCCAGCGGGCTTGCGTGGTGCGTGGTTCACCGGTCAAAGCCACCACCCTGCCCCAGCCACCGTGGGTGCTTGGCCGCTGGGCGACCACCCGGTGCTGCAAGCGGCTGAAGCGGCCCTGAACGCACACGGAGCGGGAAAGACCTTTGCGCCCCTGACTCTGGACTGGGACCAGGGCACGGACTTCCAACGCGCAGTTTGGCGGGCCTTGTTGACCATCCCCGCTGGGCAGACCCGCAGCTACAGCGAACTGGCCCAGGCCGTGGGCAAGCCCGCGGCGGTGCGGGCGGTGGGCGCGGCGGTGGGGCGCAACCCGTGGTCGGTGCTGGTGCCCTGCCACCGGGTCTTGGGCGCCAAAGGCGCCTTGACCGGTTACGCCGGTGGTTTGCCACGCAAAGTGGCTTTGTTGGATTTGGAACAGAAACGCTGATATGCCCCGTTTGCTCGTCTTGGAATTTGTGGTGTTGGCGGCCTTGTGGGGCTCGTCGTTTTTGTT
>CAZNWS010000097.1:0-6058 GCA_964576495.1 uncultured Hydrogenophaga sp.
CTACTTGGAAGACGGCATGGCCGTTGAAGTGGTGTTCTACGACGGCAAAGCCATCTCGGTTGAATTGCCCACCACCGTGGTGCGTGAAATCACTTGGACCGAGCCTGCCGTCAAAGGCGACACCTCGGGCAAAGTGCTCAAGCCCGCCAAAATCGCCACCGGTTTTGAGGTGGCCGTACCTTTGTTCGTGTCACAAGAAGACAAAATCGAAATCGACACCCGCACCGGCGAATACCGCAAGCGCGTGTAAGCTCAAGGTTCTCGAAACCTGCACCAAAGGCTCCTGCGGGAGCCTTTTGCTTTTGTGACCGGAGCCCTCACATGGAAGCCAACCGTTACCTCACCACCAGCCGCCTCGCCGATGCTTGGGCCGACCTGCAAAGCCATGCCAACAGCGGCGAACCTTTGGACGCCGACGCCTACCGACTGGCCTTTGCCGACCCCGAATTCTTGTTGCGTCGCGAAACGCGGGGGATTCGCTTTCAATTGGAAATGCTCAAGCCCGACTTGGCCCAGCAAGCCATGGGCGTCGACCACACGGTGGTGGTTTTTGGCAGTGCGCGGGTCCGCGACGAAGCCACCGCGCAGATGGCTTTGACGCAGGCGCAAGAGCGCGGTGACGCCAGCGCCATCGAGGCTGCTCAGGCCTTGGTACGCAACGCCCACCACTACACCCAAGCGCGAGCCTTTGCGCGTTTGGTCGCCCAACACAGCCGTGACTGTCCAGCCAGCGAGCGATTGTTCATCTGCACCGGGGGTGGGCCCGGCATCATGGAAGCCGCCAACCGGGGGGCTCACGATGAGGGGGCACTGAGTGTGGGCCTGAACATCGCCTTGCCGCACGAGCAATCGGCCAATCCTTATGTGTCACCCGAGTTGAACTTCAAGTTCCATTACTTTGCGTTGCGCAAGATGCATTTCATGATGCGAGCCAAGGCCTTGGTCGCCTTTCCTGGCGGGTTCGGTACGCTCGATGAATTGTTTGAGGTCATCACCTTGGTGCAATGCCAAAAGGCCAAACCGGTACCGATTTTGCTGTTTGGCAGCCATCACTGGAAGCGATTATTGAACCTCGACATCTTGGCCGAAGAAGGCATGATCTCGCCGGAAGACTTGAATCTCATCCGCTATGTGGACGAACCCCAAGCAGCGTGGGAAGTGATCCACCGCTTCTACCAGCTCAGCCCTCGCTGAGCGGGCGATCAGCCTTTGGCGTGGGGATCCACCGCCGGGGGCAGCGGTGCTTGGCTACGTGTCTTCAGGTGCAAGGCGGCCTGTGCCATCAGGTTGGCTGAGACTGGCGCGGTCACGAACACGAACAACGTGATCAGCAGCTCAGCGATGCCGGGTCGACCCTGGGGCACCGACAACAACAAAGACGCCAGCAACACACCGCCCACACCCAGCGTGGAGGCTTTGGTGGGTGCGTGCAACCGCATGTAAAAGTCGGGCAAGCGGATCAAGCCGATGGCCCCAACCAGCAAAAAGAAAGCGGCGATCAAAATGAAGGCGGCCGCGGTCCATTCAATCCAAACAGGCATGCTCATCATGGTCTCCATCATTCCACCACGTCACCACGGGTGAGGTAGCGGGCCAAGCCCACCGTACCCACAAAGCCCAGCATGGCCACCAAGAGCGCCGCCTCAAACAGCAAGGCGGTGTTCCAACGCAAGCCGAGCAAGACCACCAAGGCCACCACGTTCATGTAAAGCGTGTCGAGCGCCAAAATGCGATCGGTCGTCTCAGGGCCACGCCACAAGCGCACGGCACACAAAGCCATGGCCAAAGCCACCGCCACAGTGGCGATGTCCAAGGCCCACATCAATACGGGGGTGTTCATGCTCTGACCTCCTGATCGGCGGTGGCGCTGACGCCCAAAGCTTGGAGCAAAGGCGCCTCGTAGCGTTGTTTCATGTCTTGCGCCATGGCGGCGGGATCATCGCCGTTGAGCGCGTGGACCCAAATCACGCCTTGCTGCTCATCGATCACACACGACACCGTTCCAGGGGTCGTGGTGATGATGCTGGCAAACAAAGCATTGACACGGGGGTGGCGCGTAGACAAAGGCACGGGCACCCACAATGGCGTGGGCTTGTCCATGGGTCCCAAAACCAAACGGGCCACGGTGATGTTAGAGACCACGATGTCCCACAACACCACGCCGACCAAACGGATGGCGCTGGGCCAATGCAATCGGTCGGCCGCGGGCATAAATCCACCCACCAGCTTCGGAATGATCAAGCCGATCAAGATGGCCGACAGGATGTGCACCAGCGCCAAGCTGTGCGACAAAGCCAACCAGCTCACTCCCAACAACAAAGACAGCACCGGGTGGTCAAACCAACCCACTGCGCGCACAGAAGAATTAGAAGCACTCATGTCATCGCTCTCCGGTGTAGGGACGTGTGCTGTTGCCCAAATCGCCCAAAACAGCACGCTGATAAGCGGCACGATCGGCCAATTGCGCCGCCGCGGCATCGGTGTATTGCTTGACGGGAGCAGCCACCACCGCCAACACGACGGTCATGGCCATGAAAGCCCAGGTCGCCGACAGCATCTTGGGGCTGCTGCCAGACGCGCTGTGCTCGGCGGCCGTGGGTTGCACATGCCAGAACAGCACCACACCTGCACGGGCCAAACCGACCATGCTCAAGAAGCCAACGACCAAAACCACGGTCCACAGCACTGGCTGGACTGTCAAACCGTGACTGCTTTGCAAAATCATCAGCTTGCCCAAAAAGCCTGGCAAGGGTGGCAAGCCAGCCGCCGACGCGGCGCCGAAAAGCATCATCAAACCCAACAAGATCGGCTCGCGTACGGCTGGTGCTGGCTGAAGGTGGTCACCCACATCGCCGCGCTGAGCGGCCATCAACTCCACCAACAAAAACAAGCCCGCCACCACCAAGGTGCTGTGCAAGGTGTAGTACAGCGCGGCGGACAAAGTATCGGGCGTGAACAGGCCGACACCGGCCATGATGGTGCCCACCGAGGACACCGTCAGGTAGGCCACCAATCGGCTCATGCTGTGGGCAGCCAAAGCGCCAAGCACACCCAACACGCTCGTGGTCAAGGCCAAGGGCAAGAGCCAATCGACCGCGGCCAAGGAAGCCTCGCCCGCATCGGCGCCGAAAATCACCCAGTGTGTGCGGATGATGCTGTACACACCGACCTTGGTCATGATGGCAAATAAGGCTGCCACCGGTGCACTGGCCGCGGCGTAGGTGCCGGGCAACCAGAAATACAGCGGTACCAAAGCGGCTTTCAAGCCAAACACCACCAAGAGGACCAAGGCCGCGGCTTTGGCCAAGACCGCTGAATCACCCGAGAGTTGTGCCACACGACCTGCCATATCTGCCATGTTCAACGTACCCGTCACCGAATACAACATGGCCAAGCCGATGAGAAACAGGCCCGAAGCGGTGAGGTTGAGCACGACGTAATGAACGCCCATGCGAAAGCGCTCTTTGCCTTGGCCATGCAAGAGCAAGACATAAGACGCAATGAGCAAGACCTCAAAGAACACGAACAAGTTGAACAAGTCACCCGTCATGAATGCGCCCGACAAGCCCATGAGCTGGAACTGAAAGATCGCGTGAAAGTAACGGCCACGAGCATCCCAGCCGCCTGTGGCGTACCACAGCACCGGCACGGCGACCAAATAGGTCAGCAGCACCATCAAGGCCGATAAGTGGTCCATCACCAACACAATGCCGAAAGGCGCAGGCCATTCACCCAAGCGGTAAACCATGATTTCACCCGAGCTGGCGCGCCACACCATGGCCGCGGCCATGGCCAAGCCCAGCAACACCGAGCCCATGCCCACCCAGCGGTGCCAATGCAAACGACCCAATTGGTGCGAGCCCCCTTGTGCCGCCATGCCACCTTGGTCGCCCAAGAGCAAAACCACCACAGCGGTCAATGAAGGCAACACCACCGACAAGACCGGGGCGTGTTGCCACCAAAGTTCCATCCAAGCGCTCATCACACGCCCTCCTTATGAGCCGCAGGAGCGTGACCATCGACATGGTCGGTACCACTTTCGTGGCGGCTGCGCAGCGCCAGTTCAATCACAAAGCCTGTGGTCGCAAAACCGATCACGATGGCGGTCAACACCAAAGCTTGAGGCAAGGGGTCGGCCACCAAACCCTCACCCACCGCAATGGGCTGGGCGTTGCTCCACAAACGGCCCATGACAAAAATGAACACGTTGACGGCGTAGCCGATCAAGGTCAAACCCAAGACCACGGGATAGGTTCGGCCGCGCAAGAGCAGGTAAACCCCTGCGGCGGTCACCACACCCAAACCACTGGCCAACAGTGCTTCCATGCTGATCATGCTGCACCTCCTTGTGCACGATGGGTCGCAACAGCGCCCTCTTTAGAGGCCGCACCCAAGACGCTGAGCGTGAGCAAGGTGGCGCCCACCACGGTCAGGTACACACCCAAATCAAACAGCGCAGCGCTGGCCAGGGGCAATTCGCCCAAGATACCCACGACCGGGTGGCCAAAAGCACTCGTCAAGAAAGGCCGACCGAAGACAAAGGCGCCAATACCCGTCAAGCCTGCAATGCCCAGCCCCATGCCAATCCAGCGCACAAAACGGCCACCCGCGTGCGCTTTCATCAGCACTTCTGCCCGCCCCTGCCCCAAGGACATGAACTGCAAAACCAAGGCCACGGCCGTGATCAGTCCGGCGATGAAGCCACCGCCTGGGAGGTTGTGGCCGCGCATGAAAATGTAGATCGAGAAGACCAGCGCCAGTGGCAAGACCACCGAAGCTGCCACGCGCAAAAGCAAAGGCTGCTCCGCAAAGGTCCAAGGCAATCCCGCACCGTCGGTGGTGCCACGTCGAGTTTTGAAGCCGTCCATCAACGCCAAAACACCCAAAGCGGCAATGCCCAACACGGTGATTTCACCCCAAGTGTCGTAGCCGCGGAAGTCGACCAAGATCACGTTGACCACGTTGGAGCCACCCCCTTTGGGCAGCGACTGCTCCAAGAAATACCAAGCGATGCTGTCGTGGCCACGGGTCATGAACACCCAAGCCAACCAAGCAATGCCCGCACCAGCGACCAAGGCCAAGACGGCATCGCGGATTTTGCGGGTGTTGCTCGACTCGCGGGGCGTGGTTTGAGGCAACAGCGCCAAACCCATGAGCAAGAGCACCGTGGACACCACCTCAACCGACAGCTGCGTGAGCGCCAAATCGGGCGCAGACAACGACACAAAGGTCAGCGCCACCACCAAACCCACCAAACCCACCAAAATCACCGTGCGAAAACGTTGGTGATGACCCAGAACCAGGGCCGCACAAGTGACCAGCAAGAGCACCCACACCACCACCGCCAAGAGGTTGGCGGGCATCAAAGCGCGTTCACCGGCGCCGATGCCACTGCCCATCAGGGGGCCGGCGGCCACCACCACAGCGGCTCCGACCATCAAGGCCAAGTAGCGTTGCAGCGAGCTGTTTTCCAGAGCACGCGTCAGACGACCCGCCTGGGCAAACACCCCGTCGATGGTCGACTCAAAAATCTGACGGCCCGTGCCACGGCCAAACCAGGCTTCTGAGCTGATGCCGTGCAAGCGTTTGTGTTGGGCCAGGGTGCGGTAGAGCAAGATACCGCCAAACAATGCGATGGCGCTCATCAACAAGGGCAGGTTGAATCCGTGCCACAAAGCCAAGTGGTACTCGGGCAAGGCCTGACCGGCCAAGGCCGTGGCCGCCACGTGCACCAGCGGACCAAAGGTGGCCGCCGGGAACAGCCCCACCACCAGACACATGATCACCAAACCGATGGTGGGCAGTTTCATGCCCAGCGGTGGCTCGTGGGGGTGTTTGTTCTCAACATCGCCCAACTCACCATTGAAGTAGGTGTCGTGCACCATGCGCAGCGAATAGGCCACGCTGAACACACCGGCCAGCGTCACCAGCGCAGGCACGGCCCACGCCCACACGCCCGAGGTACCGACCACCGCTTCGGTGAAAAACATCTCTTTGGACAAGAAACCGTTGGTCAGCGGCACACCGGCCATGGACGCCGCGGCCACCATGGCCGGTG
>CAZNWS010000098.1:0-5917 GCA_964576495.1 uncultured Hydrogenophaga sp.
CGCTCATGAAAGCTTGTGTATCGGTGCAACAGCAAGGCCCGCAACTGCTGGCCGCGAGCATCAAAAATGCCGATGTCTTGGCCCAACTCATGGGTCTCGGTGCAGCGGCCGCGACCATTCGACCTGACTTCGCGGCCAGTTTGGTCACCGACCCTTTGACACTCGCTGCCATGGCGCAATTCGACGCCGACGTCCAGAGTAGCCAAGCACACAACTGACACCCAACTGGCTCACTGCTAGAGTGGCGGGATGCAAACCGCTTATCTGTATTTGGGGGTGGCCATCGTCGCCGAGGTCACCGCGACCACCTTGCTCAAATCCTCCGAGGGCTTTACCCGTTGGTGGCCGAGCGTGGCCACGGTGTTGGTCTACGGTGTGTCGTTTTGGTGTTTGGCTCAAACCCTAGGCACGGTGCCAACCGGCGTGGCTTATGCCATTTGGTCGGGTGTGGGCATTGTGCTGATCTCTCTCATGGCGTGGCTGTGGTTTGGCCAACGCTTAGACACACCCGCACTCATCGGCATGGGCTTGATCATCGCGGGGGTTCTGGTCATCAACCTGTTTTCGCGCTCAGTGGCGCACTGACATCCGCATGGTCCGACGCGCCCTCCACCTTCACCCACCCCGAACCCCAGCGCCCTTGCTGGCTGCGGCCACCGTGCTCTTGGTGCGCGACAGCACCGAACCGAGCCGACCCGGCATCGAGGTGCTGATGACGCGACGCTCGATGAGCGCCAGCTTCGCGCCGGGGGCGTACGTGTTTCCGGGCGGCGGCATCGAGCCCAGCGACCACCGCAGCCACGCGCACAGCACACGCCGGCCCCAGCAGTCGGACATCCACCTCACACAAGCCTTGGCGGCCATTCGCGAGAGTTTTGAAGAACTGGGTGTCCTGCTGGCGTGTCGCTCCGACGGGACATGGGTGGACGATGGCGACATCGCCACCTTGGACCGCCAAGCACCGGTGGCCATTCAATGCGCCGAGCGCGGTTGGGTGTTGGCAGGGGCGGACGTGTTCGTGTTGGCGCACTGGATCACCGACCGAGATTTGCCCAAACGCTTTGACGTGCCTTTTTTGATCGCGCGTATGCCCGAAGACCAAACCCCGGTGGCCGACGAACGCGAGCAGTTCGAGCCGCAATGGGTGCGTCCCGCCGATGCGCTGGCGCGGCACCGAGCGGGCGACTTTTTCATGATCTACCCCACGGTCAAAACGCTCGAGCGTATCGGTGAGCACCCGAACGTGCAGAGCTTGTTGGCGGCTTGTGCGCTCAACGATGAACCGCTGTGGACGAGTTGCCCTCGCGCAGGCCGCTGGGGTGGGCGAGAATCGCGCCACATGGAGCACGAAGCGCCTTTTGGCGAGCTCGCCTTGGTGTGCCCTGACGGGCAGGTCAACCACCCACTGGACTGGCAAAGCCAACACGCCGTGCCGCTGTTGCGCCACGTCCAGCGGCTCAGTGCCCCCAACCCCGGCGTCATGACCGGGCCCGGTACCAACAGTTACATCGTGGGCGACCCCGACTGTGGCCACGTGGTCATCGACCCGGGGCCGGACGAGCCCGAGCACATCGACCGCTTGTGGCGGCTGTGCGGCGCATCGCTGCGCGCCATCGTCTGCACCCACTCACACCCCGATCACTCGCCCGGTGCGGCCCGCTTGCAAGCGCTGTGCGCCCATCGCCCGCCCATCTTGGGCCTGTCCAGCGCACAAACCGCGCGCGCCCACAGCCACTTCACGCCCGACCGCGAATGGCGCGATGGCCAAACCCTGGTGCTCAGCGGTGCCGAACACACGCACACCTTGCGCGCGGTCCACACACCCGGTCATGCGGCCAACCACCTGTGTGTGCTGCTCGAAGAAGACGGTTTGCTGTTTTCTGGCGACCACATCCTCAACGGCAGCACCACCGTGATCGACCCGCCCGACGGCAACATGGACGATTACCTTCAGTCGCTGGACAAGCTCGACGCACTGTGCGAACAGTGGGGGGTGCACTTCATCTTGCCCGCTCACGGCCACGTCATGGGCGACTGGCCGCGCAGCGCTGAGAACCCCAGCGGCCCCGCACACGGCGGCGCGCGCGCCGCCATCGCCCAACTCAAAGCCCACCGACTCGCCCGCGAGGCCAAAGTCGCGCGGGCCATGGCCGCCCTGCCCAACGGGGGGCCCGAAGATTGGTTGGCATTGGCCTACGACGATGTGCCCGAACGCCTCTGGCCCGTGGCCCTGCGCTCGCTGCTGGCGCATGTGCAGCGCATTCAATCGGGCGAGGCTGGGTCGATCGGCAGCGATTGAACGCCGCGCCTCATGCGCGCTCTCGCACCAAAGGCCGCATGGCCCACCCGCCCAGTGCGGGCCCCAAGGCCAAGCCGGTCAAGAGCCAGCCCAATGGCACCACGTCGGTCAAGGCCACGAACAACAAGATGCTCAGGGTGCTGATGGCAAAGCCGATGCAGTTGGTCAGCGTGAGCACACTGCCCACCGCGAGTGGCGGCGCGTTGCGTGCGGTGAGGGTTGAAAATTGCGGCGAGTCGCCCGCCACGGTGATGCCCCAGACCAGCAACCACGCGTAAAACAGCGCATCGGGTGCGTGCATGAGCAGCGGCGCCAACAAGCAGCACAGGCCGCTGATACCCAAACACCCGGTCGCCACCCGCGCGCTACCCCAATACCGTGCCGCGTGCCCGCCGAGCACACAGCCCAGCGCGCCGCTACCCAACATCACAAAAGCGGCCCACGACAAGTTAACCCCCGACAAGCGCGTGGCCAAAATGAGCGGTAACAACACCCACAGGGTGTAGAGCTCCCACATGTGGCCGAAGTAGCCCAAGACCGAGCTGCGCACGCGCACGTCGGTCCACAGCGTGCCCAAAGCTGGCCACTGCAAACGGTTCACGCGCGCGGGGGCTTGTGGCGGCTCACCCAGCGTGAGGATGAGCAGGCCCCCGAACGCCACACAGGCCGCTACCCCCAGCATGATGCTGGGCCAAGGCAACGCGTCAGCGATCGCACGCAAAGCATGGGGGCTGGCCGAGCCCAAAACCAAAGCGCCCACCAAATATCCCAGCGCTGCACCCAGTCCTTGTCGGTACCACTGCGATGCGATCTTCATGCCCACGGGATAAATACCGGCCAAGAAAAAACCCGAGGCAAAGCGCCACGCCAGCAGCGCCGTGAAGTTCGAGACCATGGCCCAAGCGCCCACGGTGCAGGCCGCACCGGCCAGCGCACAGACCGCAAATACCCGAGTGGGCCGAAAACGGTCGGCCAAGGCCATGAGGGCGAAGACCAAAGTGCCAACGATGAAGCCCACTTGCAACGCCGAGGTGAGCGTGCCCACCGCGGTGGCGGGCCAAGCAAAGGCGCGCTGCAGATCGGGCATGACGGCGTTGACCGCAAACCACAAAGAAGTGCCTGCGAACTGCGCGAGCACCAAAACGGGTAAGACGTGGCGAGGTACAAGTGACATGTGACGAAATGTAAACCCGAGCAAGTGCAGGGCTTGTCTCCCAAGCGTCCAGATTCACGGACAATACAAAAATCATCCACGCAGTTCCATTTTGAAACATGACGAACACCCGTCTTGACCCCTTTCACCCCATGCGACGTCAAGTAGAAACTTGGCTCAACCACCCCGTGTTTCAACGCACCATCCTGACCTTGATCGTCATCAATGCGGTGATCTTGGGTCTGGAGACCTCGCCCTCCATCATGCAGGCCGCCGGCACTGGGATTTTGTTGATCGACCAAGGCATCTTGGCGGTGTTTGTGGTGGAAATCGCCTTGCGGATGTACGTGCACCGCTTGGCGTTTTGGCGAGACCCTTGGAGTGTGTTTGACTTCTGCGTGGTGGCCATTGCGCTCGTGCCTGCCAGCGGCCCCTTTGCCGTGCTGCGCGCCTTGCGGGTGTTGAGGGTGCTGCGCATGCTCACCATCGTGCCCTCCATGCGCCGCGTGGTGGGCGCCTTGCTCAGCGCCATCCCAGGCCTGTCCTCCATCGCTTTGGTCTTGCTGCTGGTGTTTTATGTGTTTGGCGTGATCGCCACGCACCTGTTTGGCGCGCTGTTTCCCGATTGGTTCGGGCATTTGGGCCGCTCGCTCTACACCTTGTTCCAAGTGATGACGCTGGAGAGCTGGTCCATGGGCATCGCGCGCCCCGTGATGGAACAAGCCCCTTGGGCTTGGGCTTTCTTCATCACCTTCATTTTGTTTGCCACGTTCACGATGCTCAACCTGTTCATCGCCATCATCGTCAACGCGATGCAAACCTTCCAAGAAGGCGAGCACCAAGACACGCTCAAATCGGTGGAAGCGGCAGCGCACAACTTGGAAGACGAACTGCACGCCGAAGTCAAAACCCTGCGCACCGAATTGGCCGAGATCAAGGCGCTGCTACTGGCGCAGCACCAAGGCAATAAAGTGTGAAGCGCGCCGATAAGCCGGATTCTGTGCATGGGAGTCTCCCCCCATGTGACCGCCATTCATCTGGGCCGCTGGTTGCCCAAGCGGCTCGGTGCTACCTACCCGCCAACTCCGCGGAACCACGTCAACGTTGGCCTATTTGGTATTGCTGCGCGTAGAGATTGCCCGTTTCACCCTTGGGACACAAGGCCCCAAGACTCGTCTCTGTTGCTCTGATCCTCACCTTAGGGCCGTCGGGGTTGCCCCTGTCGGCTGGTCGGTGGAGAGGTGTTACCTCCTACGCTGTCCTGTGCAGTCCGGACGTTCCTCCAGTGCTCCCTTTCGGGTCCTCTTGCGAGGTTGCACCAGCGGCGGTCTGGCGCGCTTCACCGCTCGATTATCGCCGCAGCGTGGCCCGCGTCCTGCGACAATAAGGTTTTTCATGCCTGCTTGATCACCACAAGCCCTCCCCATGATCCGCATTGCCGAACTGAAACTTCCGTTGAACGAGGTGCCTTGCGAGCACCGCCGCGCCGCCGACGCGCCCACCGAAACCGACGACGACCGCCTGCCGCCGCCCCACCCCCTTGAGGCGCTCACGCGATTGGCCGCACAGGCGCTGGGCGTGGACCCAGCGGGCATCGCCGAGCTGCAGGTTTTCAAGCGCAGCTTCGATGCGCGCAAGGCCGATCTGCTGGCGGTGTACATCGTGGACGTGACGCTGGCCGACCCCAGCCAAGCCCCCGCGCTGCTGGCCCAGCACGAGAAGAACCCCCACATCATCGCCACGCCCGACATGCGTTGGCAGCCCCCCGCTATGGCCCCAGCCGGTTGGCCCGCGCAAGCGGCCGATCGCCCGGTGGTCGTGGGCCTGGGGCCTTGCGGTTTGTTCACCGCGCTGGCGCTGGCGCAAATGGGCTTGCGGCCCATCGTGCTCGAGCGCGGCAAGCCGGTGCGCCAACGCACCAAAGACACCTGGGGCCTGTGGCGCAAAAAAGTGCTCAACCCCAACAGCAACGTGCAGTACGGCGAAGGCGGTGCGGGCCTGTTTTCTGACGGCAAGCTCTACAGCCAAATCAAAGACCCGCGCTTCTTGGGCCGCAAGGTGATGCACGAATTCGTGGAGGCCGGTGCCCCGCCCGAAATCCTCTACCAAGCGCACCCACACATCGGCACCTTCAAGCTGGTCAAGGTGGTCGAAGCCATGCGCGAAAAAATCATCGCGCTGGGTGGTGAGATCCGTTTTGAGCACCTGTTGACCGGCATTGAACGCGCGCCCGGCGCCAACGGCCAAGCCGAGGTACAAGCCCTGCGCGTGCGCCGGCTCGACACCGAAGAAGAACTGGTGCTGCCTGCGCGGCGCGTGGTCATGGCCTTGGGTCACAGCGCGCGCGACAGCTTTGCCCTGCTGTGGGACGCCGGGGTGTACATGGAAGCGAAACCCTTTTCGGTGGGCTTTCGCATCGAACACCCCCAAAGCGTGATCGACCAAGCCCGCTGGGGCCGCCACGC
>CAZNWS010000099.1:0-5805 GCA_964576495.1 uncultured Hydrogenophaga sp.
AGGGATAGATCAAGGTCACGGCCAAAGCCAAAAAAGACGCCACGATGGTCAGGCCGTTGGTGGTCAAAACCAGGGCAAACGCCATGAGCGCCAACACCGCCCCCACCGTCAAGGCTTCTTTCACACCCAAGCGCCCACTGGTGATGGGACGCTGTGCTGTGCGCTTGACGTGGCGGTCAAAGTCGCGGTCGGCCACATCGTTGATGCAACAGCCCGCGCTGCGCATGAGGATGGTGCCCAAAGTGAACACCGTCAGCAGATGCCAGCCCGGAAAACCATCGGCCGCCACCCACAGCGCGGTCAGCGTGGGCCACAAGAGCAGCAGCCACCCAGCGGGCCGGTTCCAACGGATCAGGTCGAGGTAGAGCGCCAGCCGCGTGCGCAGCAGCGCGATCATGACAAACGCGTCACGCCCGGCAATTCACAGGCGTAGATGGCGTTGCGCAAAGCCGCGATGGCTTCGTAACGCGTGAAGCTGCGCCGCCAAGCCAACACCACACGGCGCGTGGGCGGATCGCCCGCAAAAGGCACGTAGCTCACATAGGACGAGTCGCCATAGTCTTTGACACCGGAGTCCGATGCCGTGAGCGCCGACGTGGGCGCCGACAAACGCGGCACCAAGGTCACGCCCATGCCCGCAGCCACCATGTGTTTGATGGTTTCCAAGGACGAGCCCTCAAAGCCTTTTTGCACGCCATCGGCGTTGTTCGAGAAACGCGCAAATTCGGGGCAGACCTCGAGCACGTGATCACGAAAGCAGTGGCCCGTACCGAGCAAGAGCATGTTTTCGTTTTTGATTTCTTCGGTGGTGATCGTGGCTTGACTGGCCAAGGGGTGTTTGCGCGGCAGGGCGGCCACAAAAGGCTCGTCGTAAAGCGGCGCGATGGCCAAGCTGTTGTCGGGAAAAGGCTCAGCCAATATGGCGCAATCGATCTCACCGTTGCGCAACAACTCGAGCAATTTGGCGGTGAAGTTTTCTTGCAGCACCAGAGGCATTTGCGGCGTTTGCTCGATCACGTTGCGCACCAAGTGCGGCAACAAATACGGACCAATGGTGTAAATCACACCCAGTTTGAGTGGGCCAGCCAGTGGGTCTTTGCCACGCTTGGCAATTTCTTTGATGTGGGCCGACTGATCGAGCACGTATTGCGCTTGACGCACAATTTCTTCACCCAAAGGGGTGGTGTTGATCTCGTTGGCGTTGCGCTCAAAAATTTTGACTTCGAGCTCTTCTTCGAGCTTTTTGATGGCCACGGACAAGGTGGGCTGCGACACGAAACAGGCCTCGGCCGCTTTGCCAAAGTGCCGCTCTCGGGCCACGGCCACGATGTATTTGAGTTCGGTCAGGGTCATGGTGCTATTTTGCGTCAAAGCGCCGAGGCCACTTTGTCTGGCATCAAGCCTTGAAGTAGTCGGTCTTGTCGCCCAACCAACGGGCGATGTGACGCTGTGCCGCTTGAGGGTGGCGATCCAACATGATCGGCGCGGCGGTTTGGGCCCAAGCCAGCAAGTGGGTGTCGGTGCTCAGGTCGGCAAAACGCAGCATCGCCGCGCCCGATTGCCGTGCCCCCAAAAACTCGCCCGGGCCGCGGATGTCCAAGTCTCGCCGGGCGATTTCAAAACCATCAGCGGTCTCGGCCATGGCCTTGAGGCGTTGGCGTGCGGTCTCGCTCAAGCGCCCGTTCTCGTTGTGCGAATACAGCAATACACAAGCCGATGCAGCCGCGCCGCGCCCCACCCGTCCCCGCAACTGGTGCAACTGCGACAAACCAAAGCGCTCGGCGTGTTCGATCACCATCAACGACGCGTTGGGCACGTCCACCCCCACCTCGATGACGGTGGTGGACACGAGCACGCCCATGCGCCCCTGCACAAATTCGGTCATCACGGCTTGTTTGTCGGCGCTGCTCATGCGCGAGTGCAACAAACCCACCAAGACCTCAGGTGCGCCGGGCGGGTTGAGCGCCGCGCACAACTCGGCGTGCGTTTCGGTGGCGTTGCTCAGGTCCAGGGCTTCGCTTTCTTCGATCAGCGGACACACCCAATACACCTGCCGGCCTTCTAACAACTGAGCCCGTATGCGGTCGATGACGTCGGGGCGGCGGGCATCGGCGACCAGCTTGGTCACGATGGGCGTGCGACCGGGTGGCAGCTCGTCGATGGTGGACACGTCCAAGTCCGCCAAATAACTCATGGCCAAGGTGCGCGGGATGGGGGTGGCGCTCATCATGAGCAGGTGTGGCTCGCCGCCGTCGCGCAACTTGCTGCGCAGGGCCAAGCGCTGCGCCACACCAAAGCGGTGCTGCTCGTCGATGATGGCCAAACCCAAACGCTGAAACTCCACCTGCTCCTGAATCACCGCGTGTGTGCCGACCACCAAGGCCGCTTCGCCACTGGCGATCAGGGCCAGCATGGCTTGGCGCTCTTTCTTTTTTTGGCTGCCCGTGAGCCACGCCACGCAACGGCCCGTGGGCTGCAAGATGGGTTCGATCCATTGCACCAGTTTGGCGAAATGTTGGGCCGCCAAAATCTCGGTGGGGGCCATCAAAGCGCACTGCCATCCCGCACCCATGGCCACCGTGGCGGCCAATGCCGCGACCACGGTTTTGCCCGAACCCACATCGCCTTGCAACAAACGGTTCATGGGCACGGCCCGCCCCAAGTCACGCGCGATCTCTTCGCTGACGCGCTGCTGAGCGGCGGTCAAGGCAAAGGGCAGCCGCGCCAGCAGGTGTTCGGGCAAGCCGCCCGCTGGCGCACGCAACGACGGCGCCACCAAACGCTCGCGCTCGCGTTTGGCCGTGAGTTGCGACAGCTGTTGGGCCAACAACTCTTCGGCCTTGAGCCGCTGCCAAGCCGGGTGGCTGCGGTCTTCCAAAGCCTCCAGCGCGGTGTCGGGGGTGGGCTGGTGCAAAAACCGCAGCGCTTGCGCCAAGGTCATGCGCGGGCCATGGCCTTGGGCCACCGCGCTTTGCAAGCTGTCGAGCAGCGGCGCGGGCAAGGTCTCCGACACATCGGCGCGGCGCAAACCGCTGGCCACGGCCTTGCGCAAATAGGCTTGCGGCAGCTGCGCGCTGGTGGGGTAGACCGGCGTCAAGGCCTCGGGCAATTCCCCGCCCGCGCCTGAGAACGTGGGGTGCACCATGGTCCAACCCAAGAAGCCACCGCGCACCTCACCACGCACACGCACCCGCTGGCCTTCGGCCAAGGTTTTTTGGTGCGCGGGGTAGAAGGTGAAGAAGCGCAGCTGACAGGTGTCGGTGCCGTCGTCCACCGTGACCAAAAGCTGGCGGCGCGGGCGCAGCTGCACCTCGCAACGCGTGACCACGCCTTCGATCTGCGCCAACTGGCCATCGCGGCAGGCCCTGAGCGGCGTGATGCGGGTTTCGTCCTCGTAGCGCAGGGGCAGGTGCAAAGCCAAGTCGATGTCGCGCGACAAGCCCAGCTTGCGCAGGGCTTTTTGGGCGGCCGACAGGGGTTTGGGACCTGCGGACGCGGTGGGGGCGCGATCGGTTGCTGACATGGGACAATTCTGCCTCTTCCCCTCAACCCTCACTTGGAACGGGCCCGTCCGGCCCTCAAGCACATGAATCCTTACCGCCTGAGCGACTTTGACTTTGATTTACCCGAGTCGCTGATCGCCCAACACCCCACCACCGAACGCAGCGCATCGCGCTTGCTCGATGGCCGCCAAGCCCCCTGGGTCGACCGCATCTTCAGAGAACTCCCCGACCTGCTGCGCGCGGGCGACCTGCTGGTGTTCAACGACACCGAGGTCGTGAAAGCGCGCTTGTTTGGCGAGAAGCCCAGCGGGGGCAAGCTTGAACTCTTGGTTGAGCGCGTATTGACTGGTCATGAAGTGGTGGCGCACATGAAGGTCAGCAAGAAGCCCGCCGTGGGTACGGTGCTGCGCATGAACGGTGGTTTTGAGGCGACGGTCTTGGGCCGCTGGCCGGACCCCGATGGGCCGCTGTTTCAGTTTCGATTGAGCGACGAACCGCACGCCCTCATGCAAGCGCACGGCCACATGCCGCTGCCGCCCTACATCGAGCGCCACCAAAACCAAGACGGCGCCGCGCCCGACAGCCCCGAACAGCAAGCCGAGGACGAGCGCCGCTACCAAACCGTCTTCGCCAAACACCCTGGAGCCGCAGCAGCCCCCACCGCAGCCTTGCACTTCGATAAAGCGGTGTTCAACGCCTTGGACAGCCAAGGTATTCGGCGCGCCAGCGTCACGCTGCACGTGGGTGCGGGCACGTTTTCACCCGTCAAAACCGAAGACCTGAGCGAACACCGCATGCACAGCGAGTGGTACAACATCCCGCCCGAAACGGTTCAAGCCATTGCCGACTGCCGTGCGCGCGGCGGCCGTGTGTTGGCCGTGGGCACGACCAGCGTGCGCACGCTGGAGAGCTGGGCGCAGACCGGCCAGACCTGTGGCGACACCAACATCTTCATCACACCGGGCTTTGAGTTCCAAGTGGTGGACCTGCTCATCACCAACTTTCACCTACCCAAAAGCACCTTGCTCATGCTGGTGAGCGCCTTCACCGGCTTTGAGCACATGCACGCCCTGTACCGACACGCCATCGCACAGGGTTACCGATTTTTCAGTTACGGCGACGCCATGTTGTTGGAGAAAAAACCATGTTGAAGTTCGACGTCTTGCAACAAGACCCCAGCAGCCATGCGCGCCGTGGCACACTCACGCTCAACCACGGCGTGGTGCAAACCCCCATCTTCATGCCCGTGGGCACCTACGGCACGGTCAAAGGCGTCATGCCACAAAGCCTGCACGACATGGGCGCGCAAATCATCTTGGGCAACACCTTCCATTTGTGGATGCGCCCCGGCCACGAGGTCATGAAAAGCTTCGGCGGCTTGCACGGCTTTGAGCGCTGGAACAAACCCATCCTCACCGACTCGGGCGGGTTTCAGGTCTGGTCGCTCGGCGACATGCGCAAGATCACCGAAGAAGGCGTGACCTTTGCCTCGCCGGTCAACGGCGACAAGCTCTTCATGTCGCCCGAGGTCAGCATGCAAATTCAGACCAACCTGAATTCGGACATCGTCATGCAGCTCGACGAGTGCACGCCGTACGAGACCCAAGGCCAGCTCACGACCGAAGCGCAAGCGCGCCACTCCATGGAGATGAGCCGCCGCTGGGCCGTGCGCTCCAAGGCCGAATTTGAGCGATTGGAAAACCCCAACGCTTTGTTCGGCATTGTGCAGGGTGGCATGTTCGAAAACTTGCGCCAAGAGTCGCTGGAAGCACTGGTGGAGATGGACTTTCCCGGCTACGCCATTGGCGGCGTGAGCGTGGGCGAGCCCAAAGACCTGATGCTGCAAATCATGGCGCACACGCCCCACCGCCTGCCCGCCCACAAACCGCGCTACCTGATGGGCGTGGGCACCCCTGAGGATTTGGTGCAAGGCGTGGCCGATGGTGTGGACATGTTCGACTGCGTGATGCCCACCCGCAACGCCCGCAACGGCACGGTGTTCACCCGCTTTGGCGACCTGAAGCTGCGCAACGCGCGACACAAAATGGACCACCGCCCACTGGACACCACCTGCACTTGCACGGCCTGTGCAGGGCGCAGCGGCGTGAGCTGGGACGACGGCGGGCGCGAAGGCTTCTCACGCGCTTACCTGCACCACCTGGACCGCTGCGGCGAAATGCTCGGCCCCATGCTCGCCACCATCCACAACCTGCATTACTACTTGAACCTCATGAGCGAGGTGCGCGCGTCGCTGGAGCAGGGGCGCTTTGCGGCGTTTCAGGCGCAGTTCAAGGCGGACCGG
>CAZNWS010000100.1:0-3657 GCA_964576495.1 uncultured Hydrogenophaga sp.
CACACGCGCGGCCGTGCCCTTCCCCACCACCGAGCGCATGAGCTCAAACAAGGTGTGCAGCGCGATCGTCTCGGCGGCCGCGGGCACGCCCGACAAACCCATGCGCGTGGCCAAGGGGCCGCTGGCGGCCACGCCCTTGCCCAGCCAAGCATCCAAGGGGTGCAGCCACACCGTGTACCCAAAAGTGGCGGCGTACTGCAAGGCGCGTTGCAGCACTTGGGTGTTGACGATCGGGGTTTCGGCTTGACCAAAACCGATGCAGCCCGACTCAGTGAGTTCGGCCATGTCGGTGAGCACCTCGCCCTTCAAACCACGGGTGAGTGCGCCCAGCGGAAACACTCGCGCCAAGTGCAGTTTCTCGGCGCGGAACTTGAGCATGTCGACCAAGCCGGGCTCGTCGAGCACCGGGTCGGTGTCGGGCGGGCAGACCAAGCTGGTCACCCCACCGGCCACGGCCGCGGCCATTTCGCTCTCGAGCATGGCGGCGTGTTCTTGGCCCGGTTCGCGCAAGCGCACCGACAAATCCACCAATCCGGGAGCCACGATGCAGTCACTGGCATCGATGGTGCGGTTGGGGGCGAAGTCGGCGCCCACCGCTCCGATGGCGATGATGCGTCCGGCCGCGATGGCCACATCGGCGCGCTCGTCGCGCCCACTGGCGGGGTCCACGACCCGGCCGTTTTGAATCAAGATTTTCATGCTTCGTTCCCCGCCACAATCCCCATCACCGCCATGCGCACCGCAATGCCAAAGGTCACCTGCGGCAAAATCACGCTTTGGGGCCCATCGGCCACGGCCGAGTCGATTTCCACCCCACGGTTGATCGGGCCGGGGTGCATGACGATGGCGTCGGGCTTGGCCCAACGCAAACGCTCGGGCGTGAGACCAAAGCTCTTGTAGAACTCTTGGCTCGACGGCAACAAAGCCCCGTTCATGCGCTCGTTTTGCAAGCGCAGGGTGATGACCACATCGCAGTCTTTGATGCCCTCTTCCAGCGAATGGCACACCCGCACACCCATGTGCGACATGTCCGAGGGCACCAAGGTGCGCGGGCCGACCACCCGCACATCGGGGCAACCCAAGGTGGTCAAGGCGTGGATGTCGGAGCGCGCCACGCGCGAGTGCAAGACATCGCCCACGATGGCCACGGACAACTGGGTGAAGTCCTTTTTGAAGTGGCGGATGGTGTACATGTCGAGCAAACCCTGCGTGGGGTGCGCATGGCGCCCGTCGCCGGCGTTGATGACGTGGACGTGCGGCGCCACGTGTTGCGCGATCAAATACGGCGCACCGGATTCGCTGTGGCGCACCACAAAAATATCGGCCGCCATGGCGCTGAGGTTGGCGATGGTGTCGAGCAGCGACTCGCCCTTGCTGGCCGAGGAGCGCGCGATGTCGAGCGTGTAGACATCGGCCGACAAACGCGTGGCCGCGATGTCAAAGGTGGTGCGGGTGCGGGTGCTGTTTTCGAAAAACAGGTTGAACACACTTTTGCCGCGCAACAGCGGGACCTTCTTGACCTCGCGGTCGCTCACGCTGACGAAGCTCGAGGCGGTGTCCAGGATGTGGGTGAGGATGTCCTTGGACAGACCCTCGGTGGAGAGCAGGTGAATCAGCTCGCCGTTTTTGTTGAGTTGGGGGTTTCGTTTGTACATCAGGTGGCTCGCTCCACAACAAAGCTCAAGTGACCCGCCGCGTCGCGGGCCAAGGACAAGGATTCATCGGTGCCCATCTGCACGCGCGCGGCCACGAACTGCGCCTCGATCGGCAGCTCGCGCCCACCGCGGTCCACCAACACCGCCAAGCGCACGGTCGCTGGGCGGCCGTGATCGAACAACTCGTTGATGACCGCGCGCAAGGTGCGCCCGGTGTAGAGCACGTCGTCGATGAGCAGCACGTGCGCGCCGTTGATCTCAAAGGGCAAGGTGGTTTGGGCGCTGATGGACAGGCCGCGTTGGGCAAAGTCATCGCGGTGCATGCTGGATGACACCACGCCGGGCGCGCCGCTCAGGCCCAAGTCGCGATGCAAGCGCTCGGCCAACCAAGCACCGCCCGATGGGATACCAGCGAGCACCACGGGGCCTGCGCTGTCGGCCACCAAGGTGCGCACACCGTCGAGCAATTTCAGGTACAGCCCCTCGGCCTGCAAGGCTTGGGCAGATGACAACGGCGACTGGCTCACGGCAAGCTCCTCAAAAACTGTTCCAAGATGATGCACGCCGAGGCGGCGTCGGCGTCTTTGGCACCGCTGGCCAAGGCCTCGGTGGTGCTGTAGCGTTCGTCCACCTCGAACACGGGCAACCCAAAACGCCCGCGCAACTGGCGCGCGAATTTTTGGGCGCGCACGGTGTTCTCATGTGGAGCGCCGTCGGGGTGGTAAGGCACGCCCACGACCAAAGCCTGTGGCGCCCACTCACGGATGCGCTGGGCAATCTGCACCCACCGGGCATCGCCCTCAGCGGCGAGGGTGGGTTGCGGTGTGGCGCTGCGTGTGATCAAGTTGCCACTGGCCACGCCGGTGCGTTTCGTACCAAAGTCAAAGGCCAGCAGCTGCTGGCAGTTCGGGGGCAGCAGGGGCGCAGCTTCAGGCATGACCGGCATCCGGGGCCAACATCCAAGGTTGCAGGCCGAGCAGGGACATGGCGCGTTCGTAGCGCTCGTTGACCGGCGCGTCAAAAATCAGCGCCGGGTCGGCAGCCACGGTCAGCCAGCTGTTTTCGGTGATCTCCGACTCCAACTGACCCTGTGCCCACGAGGCGTAGCCCAAAGTCACCAACACCTTGCGCGGGCCGGCCCCCGAGGACATGGCCTCGAGCACGTCTTTGGACGTGGTCATCTCCAAACCACCGGGAATGGAGAGGGTGGAGGCGTACACCGACTCACCCTCGCCCGCGGGCAGCGCCTCATGCAAGACAAAGCCGCGCTCGGTTTGCACGGGGCCGCCATGAAAAACGGGGGCTTCTTGTAGGTCATCACGACCCATGGGCAGGTCGATTTTTTCGAACAAGCGGGGCAGGCAGATGTCGCTGGGCTTGTTGATGATCAAGCCCAAGGCCCCGCGCTCGCTGTGCTCACACATGAAAACCACGCTGCGGCCGAATAACGTATCGCTGAGACCGGGCATCGCAATCAAGAAATGATTGGTCAGGTTGATGGGGGCAAAATCAGCGGACATTCACCGATTTTAAGCCGCCCCATGAACACCTACGACAAAGGCCTGATGTGGTTCCGACGCGATCTGCGCTGGGAAGACAACACCGCCCTGCACCACGCCCTCAAGGCCTGTCGCCAAGTCTGGTGCGTGTTCGTCTTTGACACCGACATCCTGGACCCACTGCCCCGGGTTGACCGGCGTGTGGTGTTCTTGCGTGAGAGCGTGGCCGAGTTGGACGCACGTCTGCGCCAGGTGGGGACCGAACACGGCCACGCGAACACCGGCCTGATCGTCCTCCACGGACCGGCCGTGACCACCATCGCGGGTTTGGCGAAGAGACTGGGCGTGCAGGGCGTGTTTGCCAACCACGACGACGAACCCGCCGCGCGCCAGCGCGACGCCCAGGTGCTGGGTCATTTGGCGCACCAAGGGACCATGCTGCACACGCACAAAGACCACGTGATTTTTGAGCGGCGCGAGGTCTTGACCCAAACCGGTCAACC
>CAZNWS010000100.1:3667-5692 GCA_964576495.1 uncultured Hydrogenophaga sp.
CCAGCGCAGATGGTCGACCACGACGCCAGCGCCCTCGCCGACCGTTTGGCCCCCTTGCCCACCGACCTGGACCGAGGCGTGCCCTGCTTGACCGACCTGGGCTTTGAGAACGGCCCCGGCAGCGAGCTTCACTTGCCCACGGGTGCCAGCGGCGCACAGCAACTCTTGGCCGACTTTGTGCACCGCATCGACCACTACGATGAAGCGCGCAACTTCCCCGCCGTCAAAGGCCCGAGCTATTTGGGGGTACACCTGCGCTTTGGCACGCTGTCGGTGCGCCAAGCCTTGCGACTGGCCTACCCGCTGCACCAAGCGGGCAACGCGGGTGCCAGCACTTGGCTGTCCGAACTGATTTGGCGCGACTTCTACCACCAGATCATGGCCAACCACCCGCACGTGGTCGAGCGCGCCTTCAAACCCGCTTACGACCGCATCGCGTTCGAACACGGCAAAGCCGCCAAAGCCCTGTTCGCGGCATGGTGCGCGGGCCGCACCGGCTACCCGCTGGTCGACGCGGCCATGGCACAAATCAACCAAAGCGGCTACATGCACAACCGCTTGCGCATGGTGGTGGCGAGTTTTTTGGTCAAAGACCTGGGCCTGCACTGGTCGTGGGGCGAGCGTTACTTTGCCGAGAAGCTCATGGACTTTGACTTGGCCGCCAACAACGGCGGTTGGCAATGGGCCAGCTCCAGCGGTTGCGATGCACAACCGTACTTTCGGATCTTCAACCCCACCTCACAAAGCGAGAAGTTCGACCCACAAGGCAAGTTCATTCGGCGCTACCTGCCCGAGCTGGCGGGCTTGAGCGACAAGGCCATCCATGCACCGTGGTTGGCCAGCCCCTTGGAATTGGCGGCGGCTGGTGTGCGTTTGGGGGACAACTACCCCTTGCCGGTGGTGGACCATGCGGCCGCGCGGGCGGCGACCTTGGCACGCTACGCGGTGGTCAAAGCCGCGAACTGAATATCAGATGACGACCATTTCAAAGTCGTCTTTGCGTGCGCCGCACTCGGGGCAGGTCCAGTTCATGGGCACGTCTTCCCATTTGGTGCCGGGGGCAATGCCTTCGTCGGGTGCACCGGCGGCTTCGTCGTAAATCCAGCCGCAAATCAGGCACATCCAGGTCTTTGAATCGCTCATGGTCAACAGTTCCGTGTCATCTAGAATGGGACGATTGTATCGAGCCCCCCAGATATGCCTGAAATTTCCTCCATCGATACACCCGATGAAACCGGCGACGCCAGCCTGCCCTGCGTGATGGTCTTCAACGCCAACGACCCCAGCGGTGCGGGAGGTCTGGCCGCCGACGCCACCGCCATGGCCAGTGCCTCGGCCCACGTGCTGCCGGTGGTCACCGGCGCCTACGTGCGCGACACCAGCGCCATCCGCGAACACTTCGCCCTCGACGAAGACGCTGTCAACGAACAAGCCCGCTGCGCCTTGGAAGACATCACGGTGCAAGCCTTCAAAGTGGGCTTTGTGGGCAACCCCGAGAACCTCAGCGCCATCGCCGCCATCGCCACCGACTACGCAGAGGTGCCGGTCATCTTGTACATGCCCGACCTGTCTTGGTGGGACGAGATCGAGATCGACACCTACTTGGACGCCTGCACCGAGCTGCTGCTGCCGCAAACCACGGTGCTGGTGGGTAACCACAGCACCCTGTGCCGCTGGCTCATGCCCGACTGGGACAGCGACAAAGCCCCCGGCCCCCGCGAAGTGGCGCGCGCCGCGGCCGTGCACGGCGTGCCCTACACCTTGGTCACCGGCTTTGTGGCCGCCGATCAGTACTTGGAAACCCACCTCGCTTCGCCCGAGACTGTGATGGCCACCGCCCGCTATGAGCGCTTTGACGCCACCTTCAACGGCGCGGGCGACACCCTGAGCGCGGCGCTCACCGCGCTGATCGCCGGCGGCACCGATTTGCAAAACGCCTGCGCCGAGGCCATGACCTACCTGGACCAATGCCTGGACGCGGGCTTTCAGCCCGGCATGGGCCACGCCGTGCCCGACCGCCTGTTT
>CAZNWS010000101.1:0-5665 GCA_964576495.1 uncultured Hydrogenophaga sp.
TCGTCACACACGGCTCGCTCAACGTGGGCGACGATGCCGCCCAAGCCCCCCAAACCGTGCTGATGTCGCCCGCCCAAGTCGGTGCGCAGAGCAGCTCGGTGGTCAGCCTCCAAGCGGGCGAGGGCGGGGCTCGGCTGGTTTGGGTCAGTGGTGCGCCGCTACGCGAGCCGGTCGTGCCGCACGGCCCTTTTGTGGGCAACACCCGCGAAGACATCGTGGCCTACATCCAGGCGTTCCAATCGGGCGCCATGGGCGAACTGACCGCCTCATTTAATCGTTAATTTTTTCATTCCACAGGAGTTTTTTCATGACCCAAATCGCTGTTCTCTACCACTCCGGCTACGGCCACACCCAACGCGTGGCGCAATACGTGGCCGAAGGCGCGGGCGCCGACCTGATCGCCATTGACGCCGACGGCAACATCAGCGACGCCGACTGGGCTGCATTGGACGCCGCTGACGCCATCATCTTCGGCTCGCCCACCTACATGGGCATGGCCTCGTGGCAGTTCAAGAAAGTCGCCGACGCTTCGTCCAAGCGCTGGTTTGCCAGCGCCTGGAAAGACAAAATCGCCGCCGGCTTCACCATCTCGGCCAGCCCCAGCGGCGACAAGCTCTCCACCATCCAATACTTCATCACCTTGGCCATGCAGCACGGCATGGTCTGGGTCGGCCAACCCGCCATGAACGACGGCACCATCAACCGCATCGGCTCCAACTCCGGCCTCATGGCCCAAGTCGGTCCTACCAGCCCCGCCGCTGACATCCCCGAAGGCGACCTGGACACCGCCCGTCAGTACGGTCAGCGCGTGGCGCAAATCACGCGCAAGCTGCGCGGTTGAAGCTTGGGGCGCGTTAACATCGCGCCATGAAATTGATCAACCTCATTCCTTGGGCAGACTGGCTGGCGCTGGTCTGCTTTTTTGCTTTGTGGGCGGGCTATGCGTGGTTTGCCAAATTTTGGGGCTCGCGGCGGCCCTCGTTGATTGGAACGACCAATCGCTACCGCACCTATTGGATGATGCAAACCACCGCGCGCGATCCGCGCATGATCGACGGGCTCATCACCCAAACGCTGTCGCATACGCCTTCATTTTTTTCGTCCACATCTATTTTGGTGATCGGTGGTTTGTTTGCGCTCTTGGGTACGACCGACAAGGCCACCGAGTTGATGAGCGAGATCCCGTTTGCGCAAACCACCACGCTCATCGTCTTCGAGTTCAAGATCTTGGTCTTGGTGGGTATTTTTGTGTACGCTTTCTTCCGTTTTTCTTGGTGCATGCGCTTGTACACCTTCGTCGCGCTGGTGATTGGGGCCATGCCACCACCCGAGGCTTTCGAGTCTGGGCAAGAGGACGTTCAAGCCCACGCTGAGCGCGCGGCAGCCATGGTGGGTGCTGCCGCCGAGACCTTCAACGATGGCTTGCGCGCCTATTACTTTTCGTTTGCCGCACTGGCTTGGTTCATCTCGCCCCTGACCATGGTCTTGGCCACGCTGCTGGTCGTGGGCATTTTGTACAGCCGCGAGTTCCGCTCCGAAGTGCTCCATATTCTCAAGCGCTGAGCCCCTTTAAAATGGGGCGATATGTTTGTTCACCTGCGCCTGCACACCGAATTCTCCGTCGTTGACGGTACCAACCGCATCGACGAGACGGTGGCCGCCGCCGCCAAGGACGGTCAACCCGCCTTGGCCATCACCGACCTGAACAACCTGTTTGGCGCAGTCAAGTTTTACAAAGCCGCTCGGGGCAAAGGCGTCAAACCGATCTTGGGCGCCGAGGTTTTTTTGCACGGCTTGGGGGATGAAGATGGGCCGATGCCTGGTCCTGGTGTGCAAGCTCCACCCTTGCCGCGGGTCTTGTTGTTGGTGCAAGACTGGTCCGGCTACCTGAACTTGTGCGAAGTATTGGCCCGCGCTTGGACCACCAACATCCACAGAGAAACCGCCGTCGTCAAATGGTCTTGGTTGCAAGAGCTCAACAGCGGCTTGATTCTGCTGTCCGGTGCTCACACAGGCCCTGTGGGGCAAGCTTTGTTGGCCGAGCAGTCCCAACGTGCCGCCGACGTGGCGCTCCAAATGGCCAGTGCCTTCACGCACCGCTTTTATTTGGAAATCCAGCGCGCTGGCCGCCCGGACGATGAGCGCCACCTCAAAGCCACCATCCCGCTGGCCGCCCGACTGGGTCTGCCCGTGGTCGCCACGCACCCCGTGCAGTTCACCGAGCCAGACGATTACGAGTCGCACGAAGCCCGCGTGTGCATCGCGGACGGCGACATTCTGAGCAACAACCGCCGTGTGCGCCGCTTCACCCACGAGCAATACTTCAAAAGCAGCGAGCAAATGCAAGCGCTGTTCGCCGACATCCCCTCGGCGATTGCCAACACCATCGAGATCGCCAAACGCTGCAGCATCAAGCTCACGCTGGGCAAGCCGCAGCTGCCCAACTTCCCCATCCCGCCGGTCAACGGCGTGGTCATGTCGGTCGAAGACTATTTCCGTCACGTCTCGCACGAAGGCTTGAACGAGCGCTTGGTTCACCTCTACCCCGACGAGGCCCAGCGCGAAGCGCAGCGCCCGCGTTACGTGGAGCGCCTGGAGTTCGAACTCGTCACCATCCTCAACATGGGCTTCCCCGGCTACTTCTTGATCGTGGGCGACTTCATCCAATGGGCCAAGAACAACGGCTGCCCCGTCGGCCCAGGCCGCGGCTCCGGTGCGGGCTCGTTGGTGGCGTACGCGCTCAAGATCACCGACCTCGATCCGCTGCAGTACAACCTCCTGTTTGAGCGCTTCTTGAACCCCGAGCGTGTGTCGATGCCCGACTTTGACATCGACTTCTGCCAGACCAACCGCGACCGCGTGATTGACTATGTCAAAAACAAATACGGCCGCGCCGCGGTGAGCCAAATCGCCACCTTCGGCACCATGGCCGCGCGCGCCGCCATCCGTGACGTGGGCCGCGTGCTCGACCTGTCCTACACCTTCTGCGACGGCATCTCCAAACTCATCCCCAATAAGCCGGGTATGAGTGTGACGCTGCAGTACCCGCCCAGCCCGAAGGTGGAGGGCGACAAAAACAACTACGCCATCGAGATGGAGCCCATCTTGGCGCAGCGCATTGAGCAAGAAGAGGACGTGAAGACCCTCATCGAACTCGCGCAAAAACTCGAAGGTATGACGCGCAACGTGGGCATGCACGCCGGGGGGGTGTTGATCGCACCGGGCAAGCTCACCGACTTCTGCCCACTGTACATGCAGCCCGGCAGTGACTCGGCCGTGAGCCAGTACGACAAAGACGACGTCGAAGCCATCGGCTTGGTCAAGTTCGACTTCTTGGGCTTGGCCACGCTCACCATCTTAGAGATCGCGCGCGAATTCATCATGAAGCGCCACCCGGGCCAAGAGGGTTTCAGCTTCGACAACATTCCGCTGGACGACCCCAAGGTTTACGCGCTGTTCTCGCGCGGCCAAACCGAGTCGGTGTTTCAGTTTGAAAGTCGTGGCATGCAGGGCATGCTCAAAGACGCCAAGCCCAGTCGCTTGGAAGACCTGATTGCCTTGAACGCCTTGTACCGACCGGGCCCCATGGACCTGATCCCCACCTTCGTGGCGCGCAAGCACGGGCGCGAACCGGTGGAGTACCCGCACCCGCTGGTTGAGTCGGTCTTGTCCGAAACCTACGGCATCATGGTTTATCAAGAGCAGGTGATGCAGACCGCGCAGGTGCTGGGCGGCTACTCGCTCGGTGGCGCCGACATGTTGCGTCGTGCCATGGGCAAAAAGAAGGCCGAAGAAATGGCCGAGCACCGAGCCATCTTCCGCGCGGGTGCGGCGAAAAACGGCATCAACGAAGAAAAGGCCGACGAGGTCTTTGACTTGATGGAAAAGTTCGCTGGCTACGGCTTCAACAAGTCGCACGCCGCCGCGTACTCGCTCTTGGCCTACCACACGGCCTGGCTCAAGGTGCACTACACGGCCGAGTTCTTCTGCGCCAACATGACGGTGGAGATGGACGACACCGACAAGCTCAAGGTCTTGCACGAAGACGCGCTCAAAATGGGCATCGGTTTCGAGCCACCGGACGTCAACCGCGGTGCTCACCGCTTCGAGCCCATCACCGACCAATCGATTCGCTACGGACTGGGTGCCATCAAAGGCTCGGGCCAACAGGCCATCGAAGCCATCGTGGCGGCCCGCGAAGGTCGCGGCGAAGGCCCCAACGGCGGCGAAGTGGGGCCTTTCAAGAGCCTGTTCGATTTCTGCCGTCGTGTGGATCGTCAGCGCTTGAACAAGCGCACGGTCGAAGCGCTGATCAAAGCCGGCGCGTTTGATTCCATTCACCTCAACCGCGCCGAACTTCTGGCCTCGGTCGATCGCGCCTTCGACTACGCCAGCGCCTGCGTGGCCAATGCCGACCAAGGTGGCTTGTTCGATGCCATGGGCGACGACGACCATGGCTCCAGCACCCAAGAACCCGACCTCGTGGCGACCTTGCCTTGGGGTGTTAAAGAACGCTTGACGCACGAAAAAACGGCCATGGGCTTTTACTTTTCGGGCCACCTGTTTGACGAAGTCGAGCGCGAAATCCGCCGCATCGCCAAAACCCCACTCGACAGCGTCAAAGAAAGCCGCGAGCCGGTCATCTTGGCGGGTATCGTCACCGACATGCGTGTCATCAATGGCCAGCGCGGCAAACTCGCGCTCTTCAAGCTCGACGACAAAACCGCCGTGCTCGAGGTCAGCGCCGACGAGGCGCTCATGAACCAACACCGACACACGCTCAAAGACGACGAACTGGTGATCGTTCAAGCCGTTGCTCAGCCCGATCGCTTCTCAGGTGGCCTGCGCTTGAAGATTCAACAAGTTTGGGACTTGGCGGCCGCACGCTGCCGCTTTGGCAAATACCTGCGCGTGACGGTCAACGGCACCAACCCCAACATCGCTCAAATCGTTCGCGACTCCCCCCCCCGCCGTGAACAGACCGAACAAGGCGACCTGGTCCGTGGCATGCCCGTGCGCCTGCGGCTTCAGCGCAACGGCGCTCAATGCGACGTTGCCTTGGATGATCGAGCCCTGTTTTTCCCCACCGATGCTGCCTTGGCCAGTTGGATGGCCCAAGCCCACGGCCAACAAGCCGAGATCGTTTTCGATTGAACACTCTCCCCGAGCGCGAACGGGCCGCTTCGTCGGTGGTCTTCGCAGATCAGTCTTGAGGACGTAAACCAATGATCAATGGGGACGGAACCTTGCCATCGGTGTCGCGAGGCAATGTGCCCGTTCGATCAATGGCCCGCAAGACAGCCTGATCCCAAGTCGAGTCACCGCTGCTTTTGATCAGCCGTCGGGAGATGATTTTCCCCTCAGCATCTGCCCGAACCTCGACCTCTGCTCGGGGGTTGCCCGAGACAGGATCGGCCAAGACCACATTGGGTTTGATGCGAGCGGCCACCCGACCGGCGTAACTCGCCGATGGGCCGCTGCTCACCGAAGCGTTCCCAGTGGTGCTGCCTTTGGCACCGGCTTGCCCCATCATGCGTCGGATTTGATCTTGGCGCTGTTGCTCTCGCCGTTTGGCTTCTTGAGCCGCTTTTTCTTTGGCGGCTTTTTCTCGTTTGGCTTTCTCTTCGGCCTGTTTTTTCTTGGCGAGCCGCTCTTTGGCGGCTTT
>CAZNWS010000102.1:0-5661 GCA_964576495.1 uncultured Hydrogenophaga sp.
CCCTTGAGCTGGAAGCCAGCGGCGGTCAGGCGTTTTTTGAAGGTCGCCGCACCACAAGCCGGACAATCGGTCAGCGGAGCATCGGAGATTTTTTGCAACACGTCCTTGGCATGGCCGCAGGACTCGCACTGGTAAGCGTAGATAGGCATGTCGAGAACCTCAGGAAGGCGTTGAAAACCGCCTGCAACAACGCAGACGAACCAAAACCCGCCATTATAGGATTGGGTGAAGTGCCCGCAGGATCCAGACGGTGGCCATCCCACCCAAAGCAAAACCCAGCACCACCCAAATGGCCGACTGCAGCAAACGGTGGGTGCGCCGCTGCTCCAGCCTCAACTCGGCGAGTTCGCGTCGCACATCGGGCGCACGTTGCTGTAAATAACCCTGCAAAAGTCGAGGCAGCATCGGCAAAAGCTTGGCGTACTGAGGTGCTTCGGCTTTGAGCTGGGCCCACAACTTGGCAGGCCCCACTTGCTGGTCCATCCAACGCTCCAAGAACGGCTTGGCGGTGCTCCACAGATCGAGTTCGGGGTCGAGTTGACGGCCCAAACCTTCGATGTTCAGCAGCGTCTTCTGCAGCAGCACCAGCTGCGGCTGGATCTCCACATTGAAGCGGCGCGAGGTCTGGAACAGCCGCATCAGCACCTGGCCCAGCGAAATGTCCTTGAGCGGACGCTCGAACTGCGGCTCGCACACAGCACGGATGGCCGACTCCAGGGCGTCGATGCGGGTCTCGGCCGGCACCCAGCCCGACTCCACGTGCAGCTCGGCGACGCGCTTGTAGTCGCGGCGGAAGAAGGCGATGAAGTTCTGCGCCAGGTAGTCCTTGCCGCGCTCGGTCAGCGTGCCGATGATGCCGAAATCGAGCGCGATGTAGCGGCCGAAGGTGGCCGCGTCCAAGCTGACCTGGATGTTGCCCGGGTGCATGTCGGCGTGGAAGAACCCGTCGCGAAACACCTGGGTAAAGAAAATCGTCACGCCGTCGCGAGCGAGCTTGGGGATGTCCACGCCAGCTTGGCGCAAAGTGTCGACTTGGTTGATGGGCACACCGCGCATGCGTTCCATGACCAAGACCTCGGTGCGGCAGAAGTCCCACAGCATCTCGGGGATGAGCACCAAATCCAGCTCGGCCATGTTGCGGCGCAACTGCGCGGCACTGGAGGCCTCGCGCAACAAATCCAGCTCATCGTGCAAGTGTTTGTCGAATTCGGCCACCACCTCGCGCGGCTTCAACCGCTTGCCATCGGCGGAGAGCTTCTCCAACCAGGCAGCCATCGTGCGCATGAGACCCAAGTCTTTTTCGATGACCGGCAACATGTTGGGGCGCAAGACCTTGATGGCCACCTCACGACCGGCGTGACGACCATGCCGAATGGTGGCGAAATGGACTTGGGCAATGGAAGCGCTGGCCACGGGTTTGCGCTCAAAATCGACGAACACCTCATCGACTGGCATGCCCAAAGCCCGCTCGATGATGGCCACGGCCACGGTGCTGTCAAACGGTGGCACGCGGTCCTGCAAGTGTGCTAACTCGTCGGCGATGTCGGTCGGCAACAAATCGCGCCGGGTCGAAAGCACTTGGCCGAACTTCACAAAAATCGGGCCTAGGCTCTCCAAGGCTTGGCGCAAACGCTGGCCACGAGGTGCATCCAAGCGCCGCCCAAGAGTCAAGATTCTTGTGAATCCGCGCAAAAAGGGATGACGGAAATTCGATAAGACCAGTTCATCCAAACCAAAGCGGAAAACAATCCAGAGGATGAAAAAGCCCCGAAACCAGCGCATCAGGCCCCCCGTTCGGCGCTGGATTTGGGCAGGAATCCTTTGACGGCTTGAACCGCACGTTGGGCCATGCTCACCAAGCCATGCGCAGGGGCGTCACCGATCCAGCGCGAAAGGTCTTCTTCCAAATCCCACCGAACGTTCTCCGCGAGCCACGCAACCTCGGCGGCCAATTGCACGTCGCCTTGGACGTCCACGGCGGGCTTATTCCCTTTGGCCACGGTCGTGACCAGATCCCAAGGGTCGGTTTGGGTGAGGGTCACGGTCAATTCGGGCTGGGCATTGGAAGGTGAGCGCTCCAACAAACCCGCTGCCGTGGCTTGCAAACACAGGTTCACCCGCCCCCATTGCACCAACAATGGCTTGCCACGCTGGCGGCGCAAACGGTCCATGGCCGCGGGCTCTTGTCCCAAGACATGGTTGAGCAAGAGCACGCCGCGGTTTTGTAGCTCATCGACCAACCAAGCCGGTGGCTGCAAACCCGAGAGGGCCGTCAGCAAAGCCGATGGCGTGGGCAAGGAGGGGGCAGGACGCATACCCATCAGTTCAGGGCTTGAACACCCGCCACCAACCAGCCGCCGGGACCGGTCTTGGGACGGGTGATGTTCCAAACCTCACGGAATGGGCTCGGGCCAGCCGAGGCGTCTTCACGGGACAAACCGTTGTATTCCACGCTGGCCATGTAAACATCATCGAGCTCTTCGATGCCCAACAAGCGGGCATCGAGCGACAAGATCTCGGTCACATTGGCTTGACCTGGGTTGACTTGCTCACGATCGGCGAGCTGGGTTTTGATTTCCGCCAACATCTCGTCGGTCATCATGGCGCGCAAGCTGCTGATGTCCCCACGATCCCACGCGGCTTGCAAGGTCATGAAGTTGGTTTTGGATGCGGCGATGAAGCCGTCCACATCGAAGCCCGCGGGAATGCCCCAAGTTTGCTGCCCACCCAAGGCCGAACCGATCATGGAGCCGCCCGAGGCGCTGGCCGACGTTGCGGTAAACGTGGACTGAGTCGACTCCCAAGGACGGGCCGAGGCGTCGTTGCCCACGTTTTTGCTGTTGTAGTCCCGAGGCGATTGGGCCGCACCTTGGTAGGCCAAGTGGTTGACTGTGGGTTGACGGCCGCGCATGAGCATGCGAATGACCATCCAAATGGCCACACCAGCGAGCAAGAGCAAGAGCACTTGGCCGAAACCCTCACCAAAGCCCAAACTGGACGCCAACCAAGCCAAACCCAGGCCGGCGGCCAAACCGCCCAACATGGCACCCCATGGACGGCTTGGCTGTGCGGCTGGGGTTGCGTTGACTGGACGGTTCGCCGCAGCGGGTTGGCTGGCAGGCGAAGCGGGCGCGGCGTTGTTGGCCGGTGACGCTGCCTCGCGCTGGGTCACCTGATTGGACTGTTTACCGAACGATTTACCGCCACCCATGCGCTTGGCTTCAGCGTCCACCGTACCCAACACCATGGCACACACCACCACCATCGACAACAGCTTGGTCACACTTTTCTCCAAATAGTCAAATGCCCATACGACATTGTCGCCCAAACAAAGTTCAACATTTCACACCCATATGCAAGGCCACCACACCCGCCGTCAGGTTGTGCACATCCACATGCCCAAAACCGGCACGGCGCATCATCTCGCGCAGGGTCGCCTGGTCGGGGTGCATGCGTATGGATTCGGCCAAATAGCGGTAGCTCTGCGCATCGTTGGCCACCCACTGACCGAGCTTTGGCAGGATGTTGAAGGAGTACCAGTCGTAGGCTTTCTCCAAGGGTTGGGCCACTTTGGAAAACTCCAGTACCAGCAACTTGCCACCGGGCTTGAGCACGCGGTGCATTTCAGACAGGGCACGGTCCTTGTGCGTCATGTTGCGCAAACCAAAGGCCACCGACACAAAGTCGAATGAAGCATCGGCAAAAGGCAGCTTTTCGGCGTCGCAGACCATAGACTCCAGCACCAAACCCTCATTCAAGATGCGGTTGCGGCCCTCTCGCAGCATGGCCTCGTTGATATCGGTGTGCACCACACGGCCTTGAGTGCCGACTTTTCGGGCAAACGCGATCGACAAATCCCCCGTGCCGCCCGCGATGTCCAAGGCGTGCTGGCCAGGCTGAGGGTTGGCCACAGCCAAGGTGTAGCGCTTCCACCAGCGGTGCAAGCCGCCGGACATCAAATCGTTCATGACGTCGTACTTGGACGCCACCGAGTCGAACACGCCACGGACTTTTTGGGCTTTTTCGCGTTCGTCGACGGTTTTGAAGCCGAAGTGGGTAGAGGCCATGCATCAATCCTTTAGGTCAGTGGCTGGCACAAGCGCCCGAGGCACGCACAGGCATGGGGTCATCACGACCACGCCCAGCGGCACGCAAGCGGGCTTCGTAATCGGCCCACAGTTCGGGAGCTTGGGAGCCCAAAAAATACAAGTAGTCCCAGGAAAAAATGCCTGAGTCGTGCCCATCGCTGAAAGTGGGCTGCACCGCGTACAAGCCCACGGGCTCCAAGGCCACCACATCAACCGCCCGCTTGCCGGTTTGCAACACGGCTTGATCGGGTGAGTGACCCTGAACCTCGGCGGACGGCGAGAACACGCGCATCAGCTCAAACGGGATGCGGAACACGGCGCCATCGTTAAAAGCCACCTCCAGTTCGCGCGATTGTCCGTGCACCGTCATCGCGGTGGGCGTGGGGCTGTTTTTGTTCAATCCGGCCATATCGATCAAGCCCAATGGTCTTTCAAAGCCATGTCAAGCGCATTCAACCGGGCACTCAGGACCCCCAGTTGCGTCTCGTCAATGGGCCGAAGAGGCGCTGCCCAAACCGGCGCCGGAAAATGGCTGTCCCAATCGAAACGGGCCACCACGTGCCAATGCACATGGGCCACCACATTGCCCAAAGACGCCAAATTGATTTTGGTCGGGGCGAGGTGCTCACGCATCAGCACCTCGACTTGCGACACCGCGTCCATGCACTGGCGGCGTTGCTCAACATCCAAGTCCGTCCACTCGGCCACATGGGCATGCCAAATGACTCGGTAGGTGGCAGGGAAAGCCGGGGTGTCCAACGCGCGGACCAAGCGCCAGTCGGCTTGGCGCACCAGCACCAAGCCCCCATCCTCTTGGCACAGCGCGCAGGCGCTCACACCAGCACCCGCTCGATGCCACCTTGGTTGGCACGCGCCACGTACTCGGGCAACCAGTTCTCACCCAAGATCTGCTTGGCCATTTCCACCACGATGTAGTCGGCTTCAAGCAGACCGTTTTGCAAATCGCCCTCGTAACGGGAAAGGCCTTGCAAACAACTCGGGCAGCTGGTGAGAATCTTCACGTCGCCCGTGGCTTGACCGGTCATCTTGCGCAAAGCGGCCTCGTCTTTTTGCAGCTCGGCTTCTTTGCGGAATCGCACTTGTGTCGAAATGTCGGGACGGGTCACACCCAAAGTACCCGACTCCCCGCAACAGCGTTTGCTTTCAATCACGTGGCTGCCCACCAAGGCCTTCACCGTTTTCATCGGCTCTTGCTGCTTCATCGGGCTGTGACAAGGATCGTGATACAGGTAAGCACCCTGCCCTTCCGGCAAGGTGATGTTCTTCTCAAGCAAGTATTCGTGAATATCCACGATGCGGCAGCCGGGGAAGATGTCCTCGAACTTGTAACCCTGCAATTGGTCAAAACAGGTACCGCAACTCACCACCACGGTTTTGATGTCTAGGTAGTTCAAGGTGTTGGCCACACGGTGAAACAACACCCGGTTGTCGGTGATGATTTTGTCGGCCTTATCGAACTGACCCGACCCCTTTTGCGGATAGCCGCAGCACAAATAGCCCGGCGGCAACACGGTTTGCACACCAGCATGCCAGAGCATGGCTTGCGTGGCCA
>CAZNWS010000103.1:0-5599 GCA_964576495.1 uncultured Hydrogenophaga sp.
CGGCGTGGCGTTCTTGCTGTTCTTCCAGCCGCTTTTTCAGCGTCTCCATCAGCTCGTCCCAATCCATCTTGGGCGCCTTGGCTTTTTGTTCGTCGCTCAAGAGGCGTTCCAGCTCTTGGCGCAGCCAGTCGGCGGGGATGGGCTTGGTGAAGTCGGCGACCGTCTCCACGCCTTTGAAGTAGGCCGCAAAAGCTTGGTCAAATTTGTCGTAGTGTTTTTCGTCTTTGACCAGCGTGGTGCGGGCCAAAAAATAAAAGTCGTCCATGCCACAAGCCTCGGGGTTGGACGGCCCCACCACGTTGGCCTGCAAGGCTTCCAACAGCGTGAGCAACTCCCGCACCGACACCGGCAACTTGGCCGCGCGCAGGGTGTAGAAGAAGTCGATCAGCATGGCGGGGTTTCAGTCGCGCGCCAGCTGGTGCGTGAGGTGCGCCCGCACCGTGGGCCATTCGCTGGCCAAGATGCTGTAGACGCAGGTGTCACGCAAAGTTTCTGGCGCGCTGGGGTGACGGTTGATTTGGTGGCTGCGCAGCACACCGTCGAGCTTGGCGCCCAGGCGCTCGATGCCGCGGCGGCTGGCGTGGTTGAAGAAGTGCGTGCGAAATTCCACCGCGATGCAGTCCAGTGCTTCAAAGGCGTGGGTGAGCAAGAGGCGTTTGCATTCGGTGTTCAGGGCGGTGCGTTGCACGGCGCGGCGGTACCACGTGGAGCCGATTTCCACGCGCCGGTTGCCCGCGTCGATGTTCATGTAGGTCGTCATGCCCACTGGGTGGCCATGGGCGTCGAGCACACAAAAGGGGTTCATGCTGCCCGCGCGCTGCAGGCCCAGCCGGCGCTCGATTTCAGCGGCCATGCCGTCGGGCGAGGGAATGGCCGTGTACCAGAGTTGCCACAGCGCGCCGTCGCGCACGGCCTCGCACAAGGCGTCGTGGTGGGCCATGGACAAAGGCACCAAGCTGGCGTGGGTGCCGCGCAGCAGGGTGGGGGCGGTGAAGGGCGAATCGGTCATCAGCGTTTGCGTTGGTTCATGAACACCAATTTTTCAAAGAGCACGGTGTCTTGCTCGTTTTTTAGCAACGCGCCGACCATGGGCGGCACAGCGATGTTTTGCTCGGCGGTTTGCAGGGTGGACGCGGCGATGTCTTCGGCCATCAAGAGCTTGAGCCAGTCGATCAGCTCGGAGGTGCTGGGTTTTTTCTTCAGGCCGGGCAGGTTGCGGATGTCGTAGAAGGTTTTCATGGCCGCGCTCAGCAAATCGTCTTTGAGCTGGGGGAAGTGCACTTGCACGATGCGCTGCATGGTCGCGGGGTCGGGAAACTGGATGTAATGGAAGAAGCAGCGGCGCAAAAAAGCGTCCGGCAGTTCTTTTTCGTTGTTGGAGGTGATGAACACCAGCGGGCGGTGCTTGGCTTGGATCAGCTCCCGCGTCTCGTAGCAATAAAACTCCATGCGATCGAGCTCGCGCAGAAGGTCGTTGGGAAACTCGATGTCGGCCTTATCGATTTCGTCGATCAGCAGCGCCACCGGCTGCTCGGCCGTGAAGGCCTGCCACAAAACCCCTTGGACGATGTAATTGCGGATGTCTTGGACGCGCTCGGCGCTGTCGGCGGTGTTGAGCTGGCTGTCGCGCAAACGACTGACCGCGTCGTACTCGTAAAGACCTTGTTGAGCTTTGGTGGTGGACTTGATGTGCCACTGCAACAGGGGTAAACCCAAGGCTTGCGCGACCTCTTCGGCCAGCAGGGTTTTGCCGGTGCCGGGTTCGCCTTTGACCAAGAGCGGTCGTTGTAAGGTCACAGCGGCGTTGACCGAGAGCATCAAATCGGGTGTGGCGACGTAATTTTTTGAGCCAGTGAATTTCATGTGCAGTCCTTTGAAGACTAGTCTATATAATCGCTCATTGATTTTTATCAATCGATCACAGGATTGTGCCGACATGAACCACTCGATGACCGTTTCTTTCCGTACCTTGGTCGCTGCCGCGACTGTCTTGGCCGCCATGGCCGTGCAAGCCCAAGACGTCAAGGGCGACGTTCAAGCCGGTCAAAAGAAGGCCGAGATGTGCATTGGTTGCCACGGCATTGCGGGTTACCAAAACAGTTTTCCCGAAATCCACAAAGTTCCCAAAATCTCGGGTCAATCCGATAAATACATCGTATCTGCCCTGACTGCGTACAAAAAAGGTGAGCGTAAGCACCCTTCCATGCGCGGCATTGCCGGCTCACTGAGCGACCAAGACATGGCCGATTTGGGGGCGTTCTACGCTTCGCACGCCGACAAACCTGCGCCCGAATCCATCAAAGCACCCAGCGCTGCGGTGGCGGCTTTGATCGAAAAAGGTGCTTGCTTGTCTTGTCACGGCGCCAACCTCAGCAAGCCCATCGACCCCAGTTACCCCAAACTGGGTGGCCAGCACGCCGACTACCTGTTCGTAGCGTTGAAGGCTTACACGGTTGAAGGCAATTCGGTGGTGGGTCGTGCCAACGGCATCATGGGCGGTATTGCCAAGCAATACACCCCCGCTGAGTTGCGTGCACTGGCCAAATACATCGCTTCGGTGGATGGCGAACTCAAAACCGTGCCCCAATCGCGTTTTCGCTGAACCTTGGGCCTTGGCCTCAAAAAAGCCGCTCTTTTGAGCGGCTTTTTTTATCCCTTGAGCCAATCAGTCTTGGGTGGCGCGTTGCCGCACATGCTCAATGTAGGCTTGCCCATCGGGTGGGCGACCGGCGCGTTGGCTTTCCCAAATCATGCGGCCCAAGCACTCCATCACTTCGTGGTGAGCTTGGTGCAAATCACCGCGGCGAGCGGTCAAGAGCTCAACCGCTTGTCGAATGCCGGGCGGTTGGTCGATGCTGCATTGTTCGCTGATCGACAGGTGCATGGACAGGTGCAAAAACGGGTTGTCTTGTCCCTCGCCGGCTTGACCCATCGTGGCCAGCGCTTGATCCACATCGGCGAAAGCGGCGTGGTATTCGGGGTGTTCGGCCATCCATTGGCTGGCCAGTTGTTCGATGGCCTCCATGGCTTGCCCACGGTGGCTTTTGGCGTAAACACCGCAGAAGAAACGGCGCACATCGGCTTGGGAGGGGTTGAACATCTTCAAGCTCCCGGAGTGGCGGCAAAGCCTTGTTGGCGCCAAGCCTCGAACACGATGACGGCCACGGCGTTGGACAAGTTCAGACTGCGCTGGCCCTCGCGCATCGGCAATCGCAAGCGTTGCTCTGGGGGAAAACTTTCGCGAATGTCGGGGGGCAGGCCGCGGCCTTCGGAGCCAAAGAACAACCAGTCTCCCGGGGCAAAGTGGGTTTCGAAGGCGTTGTGACTGCCGTGTGTGGTCATGGCAAAGCAGCGTTCGGGTGGAGGCGCTTCGCTGGCTTGGAATGCGGTCCAATTGGCGTGGCGGCGCACTTGGGCATACTCGTGGTAGTCCAACCCCGCGCGGCGCATGTGTTTGTCGTCCATTGAAAAACCCAGAGGTTCGATCAGGTGCAGGGAGCAGCCGGTGTTGGCGCACAGGCGAATCACATTGCCGGTGTTGGGGGGGATTTCGGGGTGAACCAAGACGATGTGAAACATGGGGTGCGCAAGCCTATCGGGCGTGAAATCATAACGGGCGGTCGGCATCTGCGTGTGCGGTGCGGGCGAAGGCCCAAGCGCTCACGCGGGCGGCACCCGCTTGTCGCAAGGCTTGGGCGGCAGCGTGCAGGCTCGCACCGGTGGTGCACACGTCATCGATCAGCAGGACATGGGCGTCGAGCAAACGGCTGGCGTGGTCGGGGTGGGCCACACACCGCAAGTGGGGGTTGCGCCAGCGTTCGCCGCGAGGCAGGGCATGTTGGTGTTCGCCGTCGCTCAAACGCACCAGCGCGTTGGGCAAGGCCCCGGGTCGTTGGTTGGCGGGCAACGATTGCTGCAGCGCCAGTGTCAGCGCCCAGGCTTGGTGGTAGCCGCGCTCGGCCAAACGTTGGGGTGATATGGGCATGGGTACCAGCCAATCCACGTCCAACAAGCGTGTTCGGGCCTGTGGAGGCGCCAGCATGATGTGAGCGAAGACTCGCGCCCATGACACTTCTTGGCGGAATTTGAAACGTGCGATCAGACCGCTCCAGGGGTAGGTGTAGTCCACGCTGGCCCACACCGCATCCAAGGGGGATGGCGATGGCCAGCAGTGCCGACAAGGCCCACAGCCCTGCCCGTCTGAACTCCCACAGCGAGGACAGCGTGGGGTGTCGGGGGCGCAATCCCGCAGGCAGTTGTCGCACACGGCTTGTGATGGCCAAGTGCCACAGACTTGGCACACGCTGGGGAGCCAAGACCGGGGTCTATGCAGGGGCATGTCGGTGTGAGGCATGGCCCCTATACTGGCGTGCCTTTGCGCTGTGAGGCTTTGCCTTGAGTGCATGAAATCAGAACCCTCCCCATTTGTGCACACCGTGACGACCGAAGAACAACCCGTGCCGGGCTTAGATCCGGTGGCCAGCGCTCGTTGGCTAGCCATGCCCCGACGCAGCAGCCCTTGGTTACACGAAGAGGTCGGCTCGCGCATGGCCGAGCGCCTGTCGTGTTTTCGCCAAATGCCCCGAGACTGGTTGCACGTCGAACCCATCTTGGGGGGCTTGGCGGCTCATCGCGTCTTGCGCTTGCTTTTGCCACAAGCGCCGATCCATGTGTGGTCGGTGCAGGGTCTCGCTGCGCAAACGGCCACCCAAGAACGTCTGGGTCAATGGTCACGCCCATGGACTTGGGGGAAGCGTTTGACGCCGAGCTTGGCCGATGAGCACACGCAAGTCGATTTGGTTTGGGCCAACATGCTTTTGCACCATGCGCCCAGGCCCATGGCCTGGATGCGCCAGTGGTTGCAATACCTGCGTGTGCAGGGCTTTGTGTTGTTTTCGTGTCTGGGTCCCGACAGCTTGCGTGAGTTGCGACACGTCCACGCTCGCATGGGCTGGCCTGCTCCTGCCCACGCGTTTACCGACATGCACGATTGGGGTGATATGTTGGTTCAGGTGGGCTTTGCCGAGCCGGTCATGGACATGGAGCGACTCACTTTGACTTATGCCGATGCGCAGGCGATGCTCAAGGATTTGCGTGAGATGGGGCGAAACCTGAGTCTGGATCGGGTGTCTTGGGGGGGGCGTTCGGGTCGGCAGCGTTGGTGCGAAGCGCTCGAAGCTCACGGCCACCGAGACGATCAAGGTCGTTTGACCTTGACCCTTGAGATCATTTATGGCCATGCTGCCAAAGCGTCACCGCGACTCAAAGCCGGTCCTACCACGGCTGTTTCGCTACAAGCGATGCGCGACATGCTGCAACCAACCCCACGCCCAGATTGAGCTTCCTTGGGTGTCAGAAAAGTGGGTTGTCAAGGTGTTTACAATTGACATATGTCAAATCCGCGCCTGACGGGCCCGTTCCGGTGGTGCCTGGGTTTGCAAATCGGGTTTACCCCTAAAAGCAGGGGTCCTCAAAATTTGTTCTAATCTGCATTGATATAAATCAATCCTTATATTTGGGGCTTAAAAGTGAGCATGACAAAGAATACGGTTGACGCCGTGCGCAAGCAGCTGATTTCCTGGCGCAACGCTGCCGCCTC
>CAZNWS010000104.1:0-1710 GCA_964576495.1 uncultured Hydrogenophaga sp.
GTTCGTGGACGCACTGCAAGCCGCCATGGTGCAGCGATGAGCGACGCCCAAACCCAAGCGCGCAACCCCTTGCACGGCGTCACGCTCGAGGCCATGGTCACGGCCTTGGTCGATTACTACGGTTGGGACGAGCTCGGGCACCGCATCCCGATCCGTTGTTTCAACCTCGACCCCAGCGTGGGCTCGAGCCTGAAGTTCTTGCGCAAAACGCCGTGGGCGCGCGAGAAGGTCGAAGGCCTGTACCTGTTCATGCTGCGCGAGCAGCGCCGCAGCGGCCGACCCTGATGCGCCGTGGCCCTCAGGCCACGTGCAAACCGTCCACAAACACCTTGAGCTCGCCCGGCTCAAACGCCGTCCACTGCTCGTTGTTGGTGAGCGGTGTGGTGACGATGACGGTGGCGCGGTCGCCGGGCTGGTTCACGTCGGCGAAGTTCACCGTCCAGTCGTGATCGGCCAGGGTGGCTTGCGCGAACGGGTGCTGGCGCGTGAGGTGGTGCAACTTCGTGCTGCAGTGCGCCCACATGGCGTCGCCGTTGGAGAGCAAAAAGTTGAAGGTGCCGAAGGCTGCCACTTGTGGGATGAGTTCGCGCAAGGTGTGCGTGAGCTCGCACACACTGGGCAGGCTGGCGTGCGACTTGGCCAGCTCTTGCATCAGCCAACAAAACGCGCGTTCGCTGTCCGTGGTGCCCACGGTTTGAAACGCCGCGTGCAGTTTGGGGTGGTAGTCCTTCAAGTCGCCGTTGTGCGCGAACACCCAGTGGCGGCCCCACAGCTCGCGGGTGAAGGGGTGGGCGTTTTCCAAACAGACCTCGCCGATGGTGGCCTTGCGCACGTGGGCGACGATGTTTTTGCTCTTGAGCGGGTACTGCTGCAGGAAGCGCGCCATGGGCGACTCGGCCGCGCACTGGTGGTCCACAAACAGGCGCAGGCCGCGCCCTTCAAAAAACGCGATGCCCCAGCCATCGGCGTGGTGGTCGGTCTTGCCGCCGCGTTCACAAAAACCGGTGAAGCTGAACGACGCGTCGGTGGGCGTGGCGCAATTCAAGCCGAGGAGTTGGCACATGGTGTGGTGGGGGAGAGTTGGAGGAACACTTCGGTCAGCAGCAGCGGAGCCCGCTGGCGCACAAAGGTGCAGCGCCGCGCCAGCACCTCGGGGCAATTGGCACTGGGCCACGCCATGGCCTCAGGCCAAGGTGCGTTGAGCGCCCATTCGAAGGGGCTGCGCTCCAGGTCGGGCAAGGTGAACAGGAGTTCGCCCAAGGGCTGATCGCCCAAACGCTGGACTTCGGCCCACGGGTTCTGGGCATCCCAACGCGGGATGACGGTGCGGGCGTAAATACGCGCTTGATCGCCGCCGATCAAACACACGCAGCGCACCCAAGCAGCTTCACCGAGGGCCAGGCCCAAGGCCAGGGCTTCGTGGGGCAGGGGCGGCGTGAGGCCTTCGCTGAGCACCTGCACCCGGGTGTCGGGCCAGTGCTGGCGCAAGCGGCGCGTCAAGGAGCCGCGCTCCAAAGCCCAGCTTTGCAGCTCGGTACTGGCCGTCAAGCGCGGCAACTCACTGAGCGCCGACCAAAGAAAACCCACCTCAGCGGCGGCCGGTGGCGCGTCCAGTGGGTGGGTGAGGCGGTGCTCGTTCATGGCCTCGAAGTTTAGACCTAAAACATTGTGGTGCGGCTAGGTTGTTGGACTTATCGGTGAACACGCTTG
>CAZNWS010000104.1:1720-5597 GCA_964576495.1 uncultured Hydrogenophaga sp.
CAAAGCTTTGCTGGAGAGTCAGTACGTGGCGCGTTACACCCGTCCTTAAAGATGGGTCTATCCCATCTTTCACCGAACCTGCGCCCATCCACACAGGCCGGTGAATTCTGACTTCACCCCGGGCCACGCCCGGGGTGCTGAACTGCTCCAGGTTTAAGCAGCTTTGACCTTCAAACGCCAAGCGTGCAGCAAAGGCTCGGTGTAGCCCGAGGGCTGCTCTTTGCCTTTGAAGACCAAATCGCAAGCGGCTTGGTAGGCCATGCTCTTGTCGAAGCGGCCGGCCATTTTTTGGTAGAACGGGTCGCCCGCGTTTTGCTGGTCCACCACCGCGGCCATGCGCTCAAAGGTTTTGCGAACCTGCTGTTCGGTGACCACACCGTGTTGCAACCAGTTGGCCATGTGCTGGCTGGAGATGCGCAGCGTGGCGCGGTCTTCCATCAGGCCGACGTTGTGGATGTCGGGCACTTTGGAGCAGCCCACGCCTTGGTCGACCCAGCGCACCACATAGCCCAAGATGCCTTGGGCGTTGTTGTCGAGTTCTTGCTGTTTCTCGGCTTCGGTCCACTGAGGCTTGGCGCTGACCGGCACGGTCAAGAGGCCTTGCAGGATCGTGGCGCGTTCGGCTTTGGCGTCGATCTTCTCGAGTTCTTTTTGCACGTCGGACACCAAGACCTGGTGGTAGTGCAGGGCGTGCAGGGTGGCGCCGGTGGGGCTGGGCACCCAAGCGGTGTTGGCGCCGGCCTTGGGGTGGGCGATTTTTTGCTTGAGCATCTCGGCCATCATGTCGGGCATGGCCCACATGCCTTTGCCGATTTGGGCCTTGCCGCGCAGGCCGCAGGACAAGCCCACCAACACGTTGTTGCGCTCATAGGACTGGATCCAGGCGCTGGACTTCATGTCGCCTTTGCGCAGCATGGGGCCGGCGTACATGGCGGTGTGCATCTCGTCGCCGGTGCGGTCCAAGAAGCCGGTGTTGATGAAGGCCACGCGGCTGGCGGCCGCGGCGATACAGGCTTTGAGGTTGACCGAGGTGCGGCGCTCTTCGTCCATGATGCCGAGCTTGACGGTGCTGTCGGGCAGGCCGAGCATGCGTTCCACGCGCTCGAACAGCTCGGCGGCAAAGGCCACTTCGGCCGGGCCGTGCATCTTGGGTTTGACGATGTAGACCGAGCCTTTGCGCGAGTTGCGGATGGCGTCTTTGGCCGTGCGCTGCAGGTCGTGCAAGGCGATGGTGGTGGTGACCACGGCGTCCAAAATGCCTTCGGGGATTTCGCGCTGTTGGCCTTTGGCGTCGGTGTAGAGCACCGCAGGGTTGGTCATGAGGTGGCCCACGTTGCGCACGAACATGAGCGAGCGGCCATGCAGCACCACGGGCTTGCCTTTGCCGGAGGGCGCGGTGTAGATGCGGTCGGGGTTGAGGCCGCGGGTGATGACGCGGTCGCCTTTTTTGACTTGCTCGGTCAAGGTGCCCTTCAAGATGCCCAACCAGTTGCTGTAGGCCAAGACTTTGTCTTGGCCATCGACCACGGCCACCGAGTCTTCCAAGTCGAGGATGGTGGAGAGTGCGGCTTCGAGCACCAAGTCGCACACACCGGCCGGGTCGGTCGCGCCGATGGGGGTCTTGCGGTCGATGCGGATGTCCATGTGCAAGCCGTTGTGGCGCAGCAGCACGCTGCTGGGGGCTTTGGCGTCACCTTGGTAACCGATGAACTGCTCGGCGTCGGCCAAGGTGGTGGTCTTGCCGTCGCTGAGCTTGACGCTGAGTTGGCCGTCTTTGACGCGGTAGGCCACCGAGTCGATGTGCGAGCCCTTCTTCAGGGGGGCGGTGCGGTCGAGCACGTAACGGGCGTACTCCACGACCTTGGCGCCGCGCTTGGGGTTGAACTTTTGGCCTTTTTCCAAGCCTTTGGTCTCGGCGATCACGTCGGTGCCGTAGAGCGCGTCGTACAAGCTGCCCCAACGGGCGTTGGCGGCGTTCAAGGCGTAGCGGGCGTTCAAGATCGGCACGACCAACTGCGGGCCGGCTTGGGTGGCCAATTCGCTGTCGACGTTTTTGGTCGTGGCCTTGACCTTTTTGGGCTCAGGCACGAGGTAGCCGATCTTTTCCAAGAAGGTTTGGTAGGCGGCCATGTTTTGGATGGGGCCGGGGTGGGTTTTGTGCCAAGCGTCGAGTTCGTTTTGTAGGCGGTCACGCTCGGCGAGCAAGGCGATGTTCTTGGGGGCCAGGTCGGCCACGATGGCGTCCAGGCCCGACCAAAAGGCCGCGCTGCTCACGCCGGTGCCCGGCAAGACTTGGGTTTCAATGAACTGGTGCAGGGCGCTGTCGACGTTCAGGCGGTGCACGGCGGTGCGGGGTGTGCTCATGAGGGGCTCCTTCAAGAATAAAAAACGGCTTGGATGAATCTTAGGCCATATAAAGGGTGGTATTTGCGCTTAATATGCCTAGAATCTGTGACTTAAATGAAGGTAATCCAGCGCAGCGGTGGGTGAACATGGACAAGCTCAAACAACTCGAAACCTTGGTGGCCGTGGCCTCGCGCGGCAGTTTGATCGGCGCGGCGCGCGCCGAAGGCGTGGCCCCGGCCGTGATTGGTCGGCGTCTGGATGCCTTGGAAGCGCGTTTGGGCGTCAAATTGTTGGTGCGCACCACGCGGCGCATCGGCCTGACCCATGAGGGCTCGGCGTTTTTGGAGGATTGCCAGCGCCTGCTCATGGACCTGGCCAACGCCGAAGCCAGCGTGAGCGAGGGCGGTGTGAAGGCCAGCGGGCATTTGCGCATCACCGCCCCGGCGGGCTTTGGGCGGCGCCACGTCGCGCCCTTGGTGCCGCGCTTTCGCGAGCGTCACCCCGAGGTCACGGTGTCGCTGAATTTGAGCGACCGTGTGGTGGACGTGGCCAGCGAAGGCTACGACTGCGCGGTGCGCGTGGGCGACATGCCCGACTCGTCCTTGGTCAGCGTGCGTTTGGCCGACAACCGGCGCATGTGTGTGGCCACGCCGCGCTACCTGAAGCAGCACGGCACGCCCCAAACCCCCGCCGACTTGGTGAGCTTCGATTGCCTGACTTTGTCGTCAGACGCTTCCCAAACGCGCGGTTGGGCGTTTGCCTCACCGCAGCCCAACGGGGAGGTGGAGATCACCCACCTGCGACCCCGTGGCCCACTGGATTGCAGCGACGGTCAGGTCTTGCACGAGTGGTGTTTGGCGGGTTACGGCATTGCGTGGCGCAGCAGCTGGGAGGTGGATGAAGACATCCGAGCCGGCCGTTTGGTGCCGGTGTTGGAGTCGTACGCCGCGCCGGCCAATGGCATTTATGCGGTGTTTGCCCAACGCAAACACATGGCGCTGCGCTTGCGCTTGTGGATCGACTTCCTCAAAAGCGAATTTGCCCGCCCCGAGTATTGGGGCACGGCGCACTGAGGCCTGCGCGTCAGAACAGGCTGCTGAGCAGCCAAGCGGCGGTGCCCCACATCATCAGCGCGACCAGCCCATCCAAAGCGCGCCACACGCGCAGCGAGTTCAAGCGGCGACCCAGCCAAAACGCGGCCACGCCCAACAGGCTGAACCAGACGATGGAGCCCGCAATCGCGCCCAAGCCAAACACGTGGCTGCCTTGGCCGTAGGCCAAAGACGCCGTGCCGATGAGCACCGCGGTGTCCAGCCAAGCGTGGGGGTTCAGCCAAGAAAAAGCCAAGGCGTTGCCCACGGCTTGCAGCCGCGTCATGGTGGGGGCTTGCACGTGTGCATCGCCCTCTGGGCTGAGGACTTGCAAGGCGGTGGGGTGGCGAAAGCGTTTCATGGCTTGAGCCCCGTGGTACATCAAGAACAAAATGCCCGCGCCCACCAAGGCGCCGTGCAGCTTGTCGGACAAACCACCG
>CAZNWS010000105.1:0-5568 GCA_964576495.1 uncultured Hydrogenophaga sp.
GACGCACCAGGTTTAGGTCCTGACGCCAGCAATGGTGTGGGGGTTCGAGTCCCCCCCCGCGCACCACACCGTGAACCCCGATTTTTTGGGTCAATCTTCGGCGGATTGATCGACACTTTTTGGAGAACCCCATGCCCGTGACCGTTGAGACTTTGGAAAAACTGGAACGCAAAATCACCTTGACGCTGCCCGCCGACGTCATCAAAAACGAGGTCGAGTCTCGCCTCAAGCGCATGTCGCGCCAGGTCAAGATGGACGGTTTCCGTCCCGGCAAAGTGCCCATGAACGTGGTTGCTCAGCGCTACGGTTACTCGGTTCACTACGAAGTCATGAACGACAAGGTTGGTGAAGCCTTCGCCGTGGCCGCCAACGAAGCCAAGCTGCGCGTGGCCGGTCAGCCCCGCATCACCGAAAAAGAAGCCACTGGCGACAACATCGCATTTGACGCCGTGTTCGAGGTGTACCCCGACGTCAAAATCCAAGACCTGAGCACCGCCCAGGTTGAAAAAATCACCGCCGACGTCACCGACGCCGCCATCGACCGCACCTTGGACATCCTGCGCAAGCAGCGCCGCACCTTCGCGCAACGCGCCCAAGACCAAGCCGCTCAAGACAGCGACCGCGTGACCATCGACTTCGCTGGCACCATCGACGGCGTGCCCTTTGAAGGCGGTAAAGCCGAGGGCTTCCAGTTCATCGTCGGCGACGGCCAGATGCTCAAGGAATTCGAAGACGCCGTGCGCGGCATGAAAAATGGCGAGTCCAAGACCTTCCCCTTGAACTTCCCCGCCGACTACCACGGCAAAGACGTCGCCGGTAAAACCGCCGACTTCCTCGTCACCCTGAAAAAGCTCGAAGCCGCCAACCTGCCCGCCGTGGACGAGGCCTTTGCCAAGTCCTTGGGCATTGCCGACGGCACGGTGGAAGGCTTGCGCGCCGACATCCGCAAAAACCTCGAGCGCGAAGTCAAGTTCCGCGTCCAAGCCCGCAACAAACAGGCCGTCATGGACGCCTTGGTGGCCAAGGCCGAGCTCGACCTGCCCCAGTCCATCGTCAAAGCCGAAATCGACCGTTTGGTTGAGGGCGCCCGCGCCGACCTCAAGCAGCGTGGCATCAAAGACGCCGACAAGGCCCCGATCCCCGAAGACATGTTCCGCGAACAAGCCGAGCGCCGCGTGCGTTTGGGCTTGGTGGTCGCCGAGTTGGTGCGTGCCCACGACTTGCAAGCCAAGTCCGAGCAAATCGAAGCCCACTTGCAAGACCTGGCCGCTTCTTACGAGAAGCCCGCCGACGTGGTGCGTTGGTACCAAAGCGACAACCGCCGCATGGCCGAAGTTGAAGCCGTCGTGATCGAAAACAACGTCTGCGACTTTGTGTTGTCGAAAGCCCAAACCAGCGCCAAAGCCATCGACTTTGATGAACTGATGGGCCAGCAAGGCTGACAGCGGCAGGGTTTGACCGCTGCGGCAAAGGGCGGGTCTTTCCCGCCCTTTTTTTTGCCGCACAGCCCGGGCCAAGCCGGGGCTTTCGTGGTTGGTTACAGTTAACGGGTGCCGCAGTGGCACCACATGGAGAAACGCATGAGCGCAATGGACATTCAAGGTTTGGGCATGGTGCCCATGGTGATCGAGCAGTCGGGCCGTGGTGAGCGCGCCTACGACATTTATTCGCGCCTGCTCAAAGAGCGCGTGATCTTCTTGGTCGGCCCGGTCAACGACCAATCGGCCAACCTGGTGGTCGCCCAGATGCTGTTCCTCGAGAGCGAAAACCCCGACAAGGACATTTCCTTCTACATCAACTCCCCCGGCGGTTCGGTGAGCGCAGGCATGTCGATTTTCGACACCATGAACTTCATCAAGCCCGACGTCTCCACGCTGTGCATGGGCATGGCCGCCAGCATGGGTGCGTTCTTGCTGGCCGCCGGCACCAAGGGCAAGCGCTTTGCTTTGCCCAACTCCAAGGTCATGATCCACCAGCCCTTGGGCGGCACCCAGGGGCAGGCCACGGAAATCGAGATCCATGCCCGCGAAATCCTCAAAACCCGCGAGCAACTCAACCGCATCTTGGCCGAGCGCACCGGCCAGCCGCTCGAGAAGATCGAGCGCGACACCGAACGCGACTACTACCTCAGCGCCGCCGAGTCGGCCGAGTACGGTTTGATCGACAAAGTGATCGACAAACGGGCCGCTGCAGCCTAATTTGGCCCGTTTATTGCTACCTGGGTGTTCAAGGGTGCGGTTCCCGTATCATTGACACCCAGCCCATTCTCTCTACAAGGCAGTTTTCATGGCGGATAAAAAAGCCAATTCGGGCGAAAAAGCCCTCTTTTGCTCGTTTTGCGGCAAAAGCCAGCACGAGGTCAAAAAACTCATCGCAGGCCCTTCGGTCTTCATTTGCGACGAGTGCATCGACCTGTGCAACGACATCATCCGCGATGAGCTGCCCGCCACCGAGGTCGCCAAGCCCAAAACCGACGACTTGCCGACACCGGCCCTGATCAAAGCCAACCTCGACAACTACGTCATTGGACAAGCCGCGGCCAAGCGCGCTTTGTCGGTGGCCGTCTACAACCACTACAAACGCCTGCGCCACAAGCAGCACGCCAGCAAAGACGACGTCGAATTGGCCAAGAGCAACATCTTGCTCATCGGCCCCACCGGCTCGGGCAAAACCCTGCTGGCCCAGACCTTGGCGCGCATGCTCAACGTGCCCTTTGTGATGGCCGACGCCACCACCCTGACCGAAGCCGGTTATGTGGGCGAAGACGTGGAAAACATCGTCTCCAAGCTGCTGCAGTCCTGCGACTACGACGTGGGCCGTGCCCAGCAAGGCATCGTCTACATCGACGAGATCGACAAAATCACCCGCAAGTCCGACAACCCCTCCATCACCCGCGACGTGTCGGGCGAGGGCGTTCAGCAGGCCTTGCTCAAGCTCATCGAAGGCACCATGGCCTCGGTGCCGCCCCAAGGCGGCCGCAAGCACCCCAACCAAGACTTTTTGCAGGTCGACACGACCAACATCTTGTTCATCTGCGGTGGTGCGTTCGCGGGCATCGAAAAAATCATCGAAAACCGCACCGAAGCGTCTGGCATTGGTTTTGGTGCCGCTGTGCGCAGCAAAGAGCAGCGCAGCCTGAGCGAAGCCTTCAAAGACATCGAGCCCGAAGACCTCATCAAATTCGGCCTCATCCCCGAATTGGTCGGCCGCATGCCCGTGATCGCCAGCTTGGCCGAACTCAGCGAAGAGGCCTTGGTGGAAATCTTGACCGAGCCCAAAAACGCCGTCGTCAAGCAGTTCTCGCAGCTCTTGGCCATGGAAGGCGCCGAGCTCGAGGTTCGCCCCGCTGCGCTCACCGCCATTGCCCGCAAAGCCATTGCCCGCAAAACCGGTGCCCGTGGTTTGCGCTCCATCCTTGAAAACGCCCTCATCGACACCATGTTCGACCTGCCCGGTTTGACGAATGTCGAAAAAGTGGTGGTCGAAGACGCCACCATCGAAGACAACAAACCCCCACTGTTGGTGTACCGCGAAGCGGCCAAACAAGCCTGAGAGGTTTTACATGTCCGGTCAAACCCCATTGCCCAGCACCCCCGTTGACTTGCCCCTGTTGCCGTTGCGCGATGTGGTGGTGTTTCCGCACATGGTCATCCCCTTGTTCGTGGGGCGACCCAAGAGCATCAAGGCCCTGGAAGCGGCCATGGAGTCTGAGCGCCGCATCATGCTGGTGGCGCAAAAAGCCGCCGCCAAAGACGAGCCCTCGGCCGACGACATGTTCGAAGTCGGTTGCGTGGCCACCATTTTGCAAATGCTCAAGCTGCCCGACGGCACCGTGAAGGTCTTGGTCGAAGGCTTGCAGCGCGCCAAGGTGATGCACATCACCGAAGGCGAGACGCACTTCAGCAGCTCGGTCACCCCCATTGACCCCGCCACCGAACAAAGCCCCGAGCAAGCCACCGAGCTCGAAGCCCTGCGCCGCGCGGTCATGCAGCAGTTCGACCAGTACGTCAAACTGAACAAAAAAATCCCCGCCGAGATCCTCACCTCGATCTCCAGCATCGACGACCCCGGCCGTTTGGCCGACACCATCGCCGCGCACCTGCCCTTGAAGCTCGAGTCCAAACAAGTGGTGCTCGACCTCGATCAGGTCAACCGCCGTTTGGAAAACCTGTTTGAGCAAATCGAACGCGAGGTCGACATCCTCAACGTCGACAAGCGCATCCGTGGCCGCGTCAAGCGCCAAATGGAAAAGAACCAGCGCGACTTCTATTTGAACGAGCAAGTCAAGGCCATTCAAAAAGAACTCGGCGAAGGCGAAGAGGGCGCCGACATCGAAGAGATCGAGAAAAAGATCAAGCTCGCCAAAATGCCCGCCGAGGCGCGCAAAAAGGTCGACGCCGAACTGAAGAAACTCAAACTCATGTCGCCCATGTCGGCCGAAGCCTCGGTCGTGCGCAACTACATCGACGCCTTGGTGGCTTTGCCCTGGAGCAAAAAAACCAAGATCAAACACGACCTGGGCGCCGCCGAAGGCGTGCTCAACCAAGACCACCACGGCTTGGACAAGGTCAAAGACCGCATCCTTGAATACCTCGCGGTGCAGCAGCGCGTGGACAAGGTCAAGTCGCCCATCCTGTGCTTGGTCGGCCCTCCTGGCGTGGGCAAGACCTCGCTGGGCCAGTCCATCGCCAAAGCCACCGGCCGCAAATACGTGCGCATGGCCTTGGGTGGCATGCGCGACGAAGCCGAGATCCGCGGCCACCGCCGCACCTACATCGGCGCCATGCCCGGCAAGGTCTTGCAAAGCCTGACCAAGGTCGGCACCAAAAACCCGCTGTTCTTGCTCGACGAAATCGACAAGCTCGGCACCGACTTCCGTGGCGACCCATCGAGCGCTTTGCTCGAGGTCTTGGACCCCGAACAAAACCATACCTTCGGTGACCACTACGTCGAGGTCGATTTTGACCTGTCCGACGTGATGTTTGTGGCAACCTCGAACTCCATGAACATCCCGCCTGCATTGCTGGACCGCATGGAAGTCATTCGCCTGTCGGGCTACACCGAAGACGAAAAAACCAGCATCGCTGGGCGCTATTTGTTGCCCAAGCAGCTCAAGAACAACGGCTTGAAAGACGGTGAACTGGAAGTGGGCGAAGACGCCCTGCGAGACATCGTGCGCTACTACACCCGCGAAGCCGGTGTGCGTTCGCTCGAGCGCGAAGTCTCCAAAATCTGCCGCAAAACCGTCAAGGGCTTGTTGCTGAAAAAAATGCAGGCCCCCGTCAAGGTCACCGCCGACAACCTGCCGGACTTCTTGGGTGTGCGCAAGTACACCTACGGCCGCGCCGAGCAAGACAACCAGGTCGGTCAAGTCGTGGGCTTGGCCTGGACCGAAGTCGGTGGCGACTTGCTCACCATCGAAACCGTCATCATGCCCGGCAAGGGCGTCATCACCCGCACCGGTTCTCTGGGCGATGTGATGAAAGAATCCGTCGAAGCTGCGCGCACCGTGGTTCGCAGCCGAGCACGCGTGCTGGGCATCAAAGACGAGCTGTTCGAGAAGCGCGA
>CAZNWS010000106.1:0-5540 GCA_964576495.1 uncultured Hydrogenophaga sp.
ATGTGCTCGTACTCACCCAAAATCACGGAGCCGACAGAGTCGCGCTCGAGGTTCAGGGCCAAGCCAAAAGACGGCACGCCGTCTTTGTTGGCGGGGAATTCCAACATTTCGCCCTGCATCACATCGGACAAGCCGTGGACGCGAACGATACCGTCGGTGACGGACACGACGGTGCCTTGGTTGCGCACATTGCTCGAAGCGTTGAGGCCTTCGATGCGCGACTTGATCAATTCGGAAATTTCGGCTGGATTGAGTTGCATGGCTCTTTCCTTCTTTCGTAAGTTGTGACGCTGTAGACGCTAAGGGGCTTGGGCCGCGCTTAAGCGGTCAAGGCCACTTTCATTTGTTCAAGACGGGCTTTGATCGAGGTGTCGAGCACTTCATCGCCCACCACCACTCGAACACCACCAATGAGTTCGGGCTTCAACTCAACACGCAAGTTGAGCTGGCGTCCAAAACGCTTTTCCAAAACACCAGACAAACCGGACAAAGCCGCTGCATCCATCTCAAAAGCGCTTTGAACCACGGCATCGGAGGTGCCGGTTTGGGCGTTTTTGAGAACACTGAATTGACGGGCAATTTCAGGCAGCGCCACCAAGCGACCGTTTTCAATCACGAGGCGCAAAAAATGGCGGGCTTGTTCGGACAGTTGACTTTTCGCCACGCCCGTGACGGTGTCGAACACTTGATCAACGGTCACTTTGGGGTTATCGGCAAACTGACGCAATTGGTCGTTGGCGGCAATCGCAGCGAGCTCTTCGAGCCACGCCGCGGTAGCGGGTGCGTCGGCCTTGGCGGCTTGGAAAAGCGCTTCGGCGTATGGACGTGCAATGGTGGCGAGTTCAGCCATGGTAGGTCTATTCCTGAAGGATGATCAGAGTTCGGTCTTCAGGCGATTGAGCAAGTCGGCGTGAACACCGGCGTTGACTTCTCGCTTGAGGATTTGCTCAGCACCCTTGACGGCCAAGGCAGCCACTTCTTCGCGCAAGGCCTCGCGGGCTTTGACGATCTGTTGAGCGGCTTCTTGCTCGGCATTGGCCACGATTTTGGCGGCTTCGGCTGAGGCGCGGGCCTTGGCTTCTTCGATCACGGCTTGAGCGCGACGTTCGGCATCGGCCAGGCGGGTGGCGGATTCGTTGCGCGATTGGCTCAACTCTTCTTCGACACGCTTGTTGGCCACGGCCAATTCGGTTTTGGCCATCTCTGCAGCAGCCAGACCTTCGGTGATTTTCTGAGCGCGTTCATCCAAGGCCTTGGCGATGGGAGGCCACACGAATTTCATCGTGAACCACACCAAAATCGCAAAAACAATGGCTTGCGCAAACAGGGTTGCATTGATATTCATCGCAACGCCTTTCTGTCTGATAACAAGAGTGTTGACTCAATTGCTGCGACGAGGGTGCCATGAATGGCTCAGCGGCTGGCGCCACCGACCCACCCACCACGCACCCGCGCGGTGCAGCAAACCCAATTACAGCGTGAAGGGGTTGGCGAACGCGAACAGCAGAGCAATAGCCACGCCGATCAGGAAAGCCGCATCGATCAAACCAGCCAAGATGAACATCTTGGTCTGCAGGTCGTTCATCAACTCAGGCTGGCGAGCCGAAGACTCCAAAAATTTGCCGCCCATCAAGGCGATACCGATCGAAGCGCCGATAGCGCCCAAACCAACGATAAGACCGCAAGCCAGTGCGACGAGACCCAGAACGTTTTCCATGATGACTCCTTTGAGTACGAAAGTTAAAAAGAAAGAGAACGAAACAAAAACACAGTACGCGGGTTAAGGCGCGTCTTCAGTGCGCATCATGCGCTTGACCCAGATAAATCAAGGCCAGCATCATGAAAATGAACGCCTGCAAGGTAATAACCAAGATGTGGAAAAGGGTCCACACCGTGCCGGCGATCAAGTGCCCGACGAAGAACAGGCCACCGCTGAGGGACAAGGCACCGTAAGCACCCAGCAACGCAATCAGCATGAACACCAGTTCACCCGCGAACATGTTGCCAAACAATCGCATGCCGTGCGAAACCGTCTTCGCCACGAACTCGATCATTTGCATGAGGAAGTTGACGACGCCCAGCAACAAAGCCCAAACAGGATTCTTGCTGGTACCGAATGGAGCCGTCACGAGTTCGTGCGTCCAACCGCCCAAACCTTTAATTTTGATGTTGTAGAACAAGCAGAGCAACAACACCGAGACCGACAGGCCCAAAGTGGTTGACAGGTCGGCGGTAGGCACCACACGCAAATAATCTTTGAAGCCCATGGCAGGGCCGGCGCTGTGCCAAATTTGAGGCAACAAGTCCACAGGAATCATGTCCATGAAGTTCATCAAGAAAATCCAGACAAATACCGTGAGGGCCATCGGCGCTATGAGTTTGCGACTCTGAGCGTTGTGGATCACCCCTTTGGCTTGGCTTTCCACCATCTCAACCATCATCTCAACAGCAGCCTGGAAACGACCCGGCACCCCCGCCGTGGCTTTGCGCGCCGCCAACCACAACACAAAACACATCAACAGACCCAAGACACCACTGACCACCACGGAGTCCACATTGATGACAGAAAAGTCAACAATGGATGCTTGCTTCTTGTTCGTCAAATGAACAAGGTGGTGGCGAATGTAATCACCCGCGGTGAGAGTTGCGCCTTCAGTTGCCATGTCTGTTACACCAATTTAGAAATCAACCACGACGTTTGGATTGAACCAAGAACACCAATCCAACCACCTTCAGAACCACCACCAAGCCAGCCACCAAGGCCAACCAGTTCACCTCGTCGAGCACCACTGGCGCCAAACCCAACAAGGCCATCACCAATACCAGCTTGACGCCTTCCCACACAAAAAAGTTCAGCAGTGCGGCCTGCGCCACGCCCGATACTTTTTGGGCCACCGCACTGGCTGTTACCCCCCAAGCCATCAGAGCCGAGGGCAACACCACCGCGGTCGCACCATACACAACCGACTTCACCACCACCCAGTCTCTCGTGAGCAAGGCCGCTATGGCTGTCGTTGCCAAAGCAAACACCACTTGCCACACCAGAACCCAGAGCATCGACAACGTCGGCTGGGTGCTTCGCCACTGCTGCGCTTCGTCGCGCGTCAGGGGCTTGAAATGCTCTTCTGCCGCTTCATCCGCACCCACGGGATCTTCGATCCACGTGTTGACCGAGCTGATTTCGGGCTTGCGCACCGGGTGAGGGATTGTGTCCATCTCAAATTACAGCCAAGTTACAACGTTTTTATTGGCAGTGCTGAGCAGCAAAGTCCATGATTATACGTAGAAACCCGGAGCAAAAGTCAAGCATCGAGCGGATAATCCGATCATGGACTTTTCTTGTGAAATCCCCCCAGAGCAATCGCTCATCCAATACCCTTGCCGATTCCCCATCAAAGTGATGGGCGCCAACACGACCGAGTTCGTCAGCACCATGACCGCGGTGGCCCAAAGCTTTGAGCCCGGTTTCAACGCATCGCACATGGAACAACGTCCCAGTCGTGCTGGTAATTACATGGGTTTGACCTTGTCCATTGAGGTGCACAACCGCGAACAACTCGATGAGGTGTACCGAGCCCTGACCAAGCACCCACTGGTCAAGTACGTGCTCTAAGCCGCATGGACATTCGCTTTTTGGGTCGCGTGGATTGTGCCCACACCGCGCAAGCCATGGCCGACTTCACCGCTCAGCGCAGCGATCAAACACCGGATGCTCTGTGGGTTTGCGAGCACCCACCCGTGTTCACCCAAGGTCTGGCGGGGCAACTCGACCACTTGCTGGCACCGGGCAACATTCCGGTGTTGGCCACCAACCGCGGCGGTCAAGTGACTTACCACGGCCCCGGACAAGTCGTGGCTTACCCCCTCATCGACCTCAAACGGGCGGGCTATTTCGTCAAAGAGTATGTCTTCAAGCTTGAGGAGGCCATCATCCGCACTTTGCGCCAATGGGACGTCACTGGCCACCGCGTGAGTGGTGCTCCTGGCATTTACGTGCGTTTGGACGATCCTTTTGGCCACGGCATGCTGCCGCAACGCCCCCAGCGGCGCGAACCCGGCAGCCCCACACCCGACCCCGAATTCACCGGGCTGGGCAAAATCGCAGCCTTGGGCATCAAAGTCAGCCGCCACTGCACCTACCACGGCCTGTCACTCAACGTAGCGATGGACCTATCTCCCTTCGGACGTATCAATCCCTGTGGTTATCGGGACTTGGAAACCGTGGACCTTTCTACAATCGGTGTCAACGCTAATTGGGACGAGGTTGCAACGGTGCTGAGCCAACAGCTCAACGCCACCCTCGCCCCCTGATCTTTCGGCACCCCCCACACAGGCACAGCACATGAGCACCACCGACCAGCCTTACGACGCCACGGCCAAACAAAAAAGCCAGGCCAAAACCTCGCGCATTCCAATCAAAATCGTGCCGGCCGAAACCCTGAAAAAACCCGATTGGATCCGCGTCAAAGCGGGTTCACCGAGCACGCGCTTCTACGAAATCAAAGACATCTTGCGCAGCAACAAGTTGGTCACGGTGTGCGAAGAGGCCAGCTGCCCCAACATCGGCGAATGCTTTGGCAAAGGCACCGCCACCTTCATGATCATGGGCGACAAGTGCACGCGCCGCTGCCCGTTTTGTGACGTGGGCCACGGCCGACCTGACCCACTGGACGTGGACGAGCCGGGTAATCTGGCCAAGACCATTGCCCAGCTCAAACTGCAGTACGTGGTGATCACCAGCGTGGACCGCGACGACTTGCGCGACGGCGGTGCCGGCCATTTTGTGGAGTGCATCCGCAAAACCCGCGAGCTCTCGCCACAGACGCAAATCGAAGTGCTGGTGCCCGACTTCCGTGGCCGTGACGACCGTGCCTTGGAGATCCTCAAGGCTGCGCCACCCGATGTGATGAACCACAATTTAGAAACTGTGCCCCGTTTGTACAAAGAAGCACGTCCTGGTTCGGATTACCAGTTCTCTCTGAACCTGCTCAAAAAGTTCAAAGCCCTCTTCCCCCACATCCCCACCAAGAGCGGCTTGATGGTGGGCTTGGGTGAGACCGATGAAGAAATTTTGGCCGTGATGCGCGACATGCGCGCGCACAACATCGACATGTTGACGATTGGCCAATACCTCGCACCCAGTGGTCACCACCTGCCGGTGCGACGTTACGTCCACCCAGACACCTTCAAGATGTTCGAAGCCCAAGCCTACGAAATGGGCTTCAGCCATGCGGCCGTGGGCGCCATGGTGCGATCGAGCTACCACGCCGACCAACAAGCCCACCAAGTCCTGGCCGACAAAGCCTGAACGTGCCGGCCAACCTGCTCGCCTTGGGCGCGATTGCACTGTGGGCCAGCTTGGCTGCGCTGGGCGTGTCGCTGTCGCACGTACCCCCGTTTTTGCTCACCGGCGTGGCACTGCTCATCGGCAGCGTGATTGCACTCCCCTTGTCGGGCTGGGATTGGCGCCAGTGGCGCGTACCAGCCACGACCTTGGCCTTGGGTGTTTACGGACTGTTCGGTTTTCACTTTTTGCTCTT
>CAZNWS010000107.1:0-5520 GCA_964576495.1 uncultured Hydrogenophaga sp.
CGCGATTGCACGCAGCGAAGAAGCCAAGGCCATGGGTATCCGCATGGGCGCGCCGCTGTTCCAGATCGCGCACCTGCTCGACGAGGCCGGGCTGGTGGCGGTGTCGGCCAACTTTGAGTTGTATGGCGACATGAGCGAGCGCCTGATGAGCCTGGCCGCGGGCTTAGGCCACCGGCAAGAGGTCTACAGCATCGACGAGTGTTTTGTCGACCTCACGGGCGTGCGCGGCGACTTGACGCTGCGCGCGCAGCGCTTGCGCGCACGCATCGCGCAGTGGATCGGCATCCCCACTTGCATCGGCATCGGCCCGACCAAAACCTTGGCCAAGCTGGCCAACCACATCGCGAAAAACGCCGAACGCAAACCCGGCAGCTACCCCGCAGCGCACGCACAGGTCTGCCACTTGGGCGCCGTTGGTGTGGACGCACGCGAAGCCTTGCTGGGCCAGACCGCGATCGCCGAAGTGTGGGGCGTGGGGCCGCGTTTGGCCGCGCAGCTGAAAGCCGAGGGCTTGCACACCGCGCTCGACCTGGCTCGGGCCAACCCGGTGGTGGTGCAGCGGCGCTGGTCGGTGGTCTTGGCCAAAACCGCGCTGGAGCTCAGCGGCACCGCGTGCTTAGCCCTAGAAGACGTGATACCCGACAAGCAGCAACTGGCTTGCACTCGATCCTTCGGACGGCCAGTGCACGCCCTGCCCGAGTTGATCGAGGCGGTCAACGAATTCGCCAGCCGCGCCGCCGAAAAGCTGCGCCGCCAAGGCAGCGTGGCCGGGCAGATCATGGTGTTCATCCGCACCAGCCCATTTCGCCGCCAAGACCGCCAACACAGCGCCCACCGCAGCTTGACCTTGCCGGTGCCCAGCGACGACAGCACGGTCTTGTGCGAAGCGGCCAGCGCCTTGGTGCGCCACCTCTACCAGCCCGGCCACGCATACGCCAAAGCCGGCGTGATGCTCATGGACCTGCGCCCAGCCGGTGTGATGCAGGGTCGGCTGGCCTTGGAGCCCGAACTCTTGCCGCCGAGCCAGCCCGCGCTGATGCAGGCCATGGACGCCATCAACCAGCGCCACGGCCGTGGCCGCCTGCACATCGCCAGCACCGGGGCCACACACCCGCGGGCATGGGGCATGAAACAGGCCAGAAAAACGCCCGCTTACACCACACGGTGGGCGGGCTTGTTGGTGGCCAGCGCTTGAACAGCCCCGTGATCCCATCGGGGCGTTAGAAGCGGTAACCCATGCCGAGTTGCACCACCGGCAAATACTTGATTTTTTGGAAGTCTGCGTTGAGTTGGGCTTCTTCAGCAAGCAGATCCGATTCGATCGCTGCGCAAACCTCTTCGCGGGGGCAAGTGGCTTGCAGCGAGACCTTGGGTGCACCAGCCAAAATCACACCAGCGTCAACATTGAAGTAGAGCCCTGCTTTGGCGTGGCGAAAGCCATCGAAACCCAAGCCCAAGTAGGGCTTGACCCCGCCCCATTTGACCGACAGGTCGACCTTACCCAAGGCCGCTGCGGGGTAGGCGACGTTGTTGATCTCGATCGTGCCGCCCTCACCGGGTCGGGCTTGACCCGTGAGTTGGTGCTTGGGCGAATAAGCCCCTAAGGTCCAGCGAAAACGTGAAGACTTGGACGGGAACCAATCGGCCAAAACGTTGGTTCCACCCAGGCTGAGCTGAGCCTGGTAGTTGACGTTTTCTTCTGTCACATTGCGATCGGTTTTGTAATTGGCGTGTCCCAGACGAAGGTTCAAAGCATCGTTGATGGGCACCACCAGATCGAATCCCGTGCCTGCGGTACCCCCTTTCAGGTTGACACCCACCGCGTTGTTTTGGGCATGAGCGACCGAAGCACCAGCCAAAGCCAGTGAGAACACAAGGAATCGAAACTTCATACAAACTTTCTTTACACGTCAGCGACCAAGCTCAAGCGGCCGCGGCTTCTTCCGGTTTGGACTTACCCTCTTTTTTCGGCAAGGGTTGGATATCGAGGGTGACCTCGGGCGTGGTTTTGCCGTCTTCGCCAGTGCGGTCTTGCACGTCCACCATCAGGCGCCCACCATCGGTCAAGCGGCCGAACAAGAGTTCGTCGGCCAAGGCCTTGCGGATGGTGTCTTGGATGAGGCGTTGCATGGGGCGTGCACCCATGAGCGGATCGAAACCTTTTTTGGCCAAGTGCTTGCGCAGGGCGTCGGTGAAGGTGACCTCGACTTTTTTCTCGGCCAACTGACCTTCGAGCTGCAACAAGAACTTGTCGACCACGCGCATGATGACGTTTTCATCGAGCGCTTTGAAGCTGACGGTGGCGTCCAAGCGGTTGCGGAACTCGGGCGTGAACAGGCGCTTGATGTCGGCCATCTCGTCGCCCGCTTCGCGCGGGTTGGTGAAGCCGATCGTGGCCTTGTTCATGGTCTCAGCACCCGCGTTGGTGGTCATGATGATGATCACGTTGCGGAAGTCGGCCTTGCGCCCGTTGTTGTCGGTCAAGGTGCCGTGGTCCATGACCTGCAGCAAGACGTTGTAAATATCGGGGTGGGCTTTTTCGATCTCGTCGAGCAAGAGCACGCAGTGCGGCTTCTTGGTGACGGTCTCGGTGAGCAAGCCCCCTTGGTCAAAGCCCACGTAGCCCGGAGGCGCACCGATCAAGCGGCTGACCGCGTGGCGCTCCATGTACTCGGACATGTCAAAGCGCACCAAGTCGATGCCCATGATGTAGGCCAACTGCTTGGCCGCTTCGGTCTTGCCCACGCCGGTGGGGCCGCTAAACAGGAAGGCACCGATGGGTTTGTCGGCTTTGCCCAAACCCGAGCGCGCCATCTTGACCGACGACGCCAACACCTCAAGCGCCTTGTCTTGACCGAAGACCACGCTCTTCAAATCGCGCTCCAGCGTTTGCAACTTGCTGCGGTCGTCGTTGGACACGTTGGCCGGGGGGATGCGGGCGATCTTGGCCACGATCTCTTCGACCTCGGTTTTGCTGATGGTTTTCTTGCGCTTGGAGGCGGGCAAGATGCGCTGCGCCGCACCGGCCTCGTCGATCACGTCGATGGCTTTGTCGGGCAGGTGGCGGTCGTTGATGTACTTGGCCGAGAGCTCGGCGGCGGCTTGCAAAGCGCCCAAGGCGTATTTCACGCCGTGGTGTTCTTCGAAGCGCGACTTCAAGCCTTTGAGGATGTCCACGGTTTCTTGTACCGAGGGCTCCACCACATCGACCTTTTGGAAGCGGCGCGAGAGCGCGGCGTCTTTTTCGAAAATGCCGCGGTACTCGGTGAAGGTGGTCGCACCGATGCACTTGAGCTGCCCGCTGGAGAGCGCAGGCTTGAGCAGGTTGGAGGCGTCCAACGTGCCACCTGAGGCCGCACCCGCACCGATGAGGGTGTGGATTTCATCGATGAACAGCACCGCGTGGGGCTTGCCCTGCAAGGCTTTGAGCACGCCCTTCAAACGCTGCTCGAAGTCGCCGCGGTACTTGGTGCCGGCCAGCAAAGCGCCCATGTCGAGCGAATACACAATGGCTTCGCTCAGGATGTCGGGCACTTCGTTTTGGGTGATGCGCCAAGCCAAGCCCTCGGCGATGGCGGTTTTGCCCACACCGGCCTCCCCCACCAAGAGGGGGTTGTTTTTGCGGCGACGGCACAGGATCTGGATGGTGCGCTCGACCTCGAACTCGCGTCCGATGAGCGGGTCGATCTTGCCGTCCTTGGCCATTTGATTGAGATTTTGGGTGTACTGCTCCAGCGGCGAGGCTTTTTCATTGGCCTTAGCGCCGCCCTCACCGCCCTCTTCGGCCTCGGGGTTGGCTTCGGCGGGCTTACCCGCTTCGGGTGGGTCGCTCTTGCGGATACCGTGGGCGATGAAGTTCACCACGTCCAAGCGCGTGACGCCTTGTTGGTGGAGGTAATACACCGCGTGCGAATCTTTCTCGCCGAAGATGGCGACCAACACATTGGCGCCGGTGACTTCTTTTTTGCCGTTGCCCGTGGACTGCACGTGCATGATGGCGCGCTGAATGACGCGCTGAAAGCCCAGCGTGGGCTGGGTATCGACTTCATCGCTGCCCGCCACTTGGGGGGTGTTGTCCAGGATGAAGTTGGTCAAGGACTTGCGCAAATCGTCGATGTTGGCCGAGCAGGCTTTGAGCACCTCGGAGGCGCTGGGGTTGTCCAGCAGCGCCAACAGCAGGTGTTCGACGGTGATGAATTCGTGCCGTTGCTGGCGGGCCTCGACAAAGGCCATGTGCAAACTGACTTCAAGTTCTTGGGCGATCATGCAGAAGTCCTTTGGTGAATGAATCAATCAATGATGGGGCAAGTGGCGACGAAAACGGTTTATTCAATGGGTTCGCTGACGCATTGGAGGGGATGACCTGCCGCGCGAGCAGCTTGCACCACTTGGTCCACTTTGGTGGAGGCCACGTCGGGCGTATAGACACCACACACACCACGCCCATCCAAGTGAATCTTCAGCATGATTTGGGTGGCGCTCTCGCGGTCTTTGGAGAAAAACTCTTGCAAAGCCCAGACCACGAACTCCATGGGCGTGAAGTCGTCGTTGAGCATGAGCACTTGGTGCATTTGGGGCGGCTGGGTGCGCAGGGTTTTGCGCTCCAGCACCACGGAGTCCCCGCCACCGGCAGGGGGCGTGATGGGCAAACGGGGGGGTTCTGGCTTGGACATGAAATTCATTCTAGCGCTCGCGCACCGCACCCGTTGCGGGTTCGGGGTATTCCCTCAAGCGGCGGCTGGGGCAAGGCTAATATGGCGACATGAAACACCTCACCGCTGACACCTTTGGCCGTTCCCTGACTTTGGCGCTGGCACTGTGCGCCGGGGCCGTTTGGGCTCCGTCCCATGCGACGCCCAGCATGGCCGATCAGCCACAAATGCACCTCCCCCGCGTGCGTTTACAAGCCGGCATGCACCTGATCGAAGCGCAGATTGCACAAACCCCGCAAAGCCAACAAATTGGCTTGATGCACCGACGCAGCATGCCGCCCAACGAAGGCATGCTGTTCGTGTTTGGGCAAGCACAAATTCAATGTTTTTGGATGAAGAACACCCTGATCCCCTTGAGCGCTGCATTCTTGCGCGAGGACGGCACCATCGTGAACATCGCCGACATGCAACCCTTATCGGAGGCCACGCATTGCTCGAAAGAGCCGGTGCGTTTTGTGCTGGAAATGAACCAAGGCTGGTTTGCGCAGCGGCGCATCCAGCCGGGTCAGCGCCTCAGCGGCAAGCCCTTCGGCCCGCGCTGAGGTCGCGCGGCATCAGCCGAAGTTCTTTTCGGCGAACGACCAGTTCACCAGCTTGTCGAGGAAAGTCTCGACGAACTTGGGGCGCAGGTTGCGGTAGTCGATGTAGTAGGCGTGTTCCCACACGTCCACGGTCAGCAAGGCCGTATCACCGGTGGTCAGCGGGGTGCCAGCAGCGCCCATGTTGACGATGTCTACAGAACCGTCGGCCTTTTTGACCAACCAGGTCCAGCCTGAACCAAAGTTGCCCACTGCGCTCTTGACGAAGG
>CAZNWS010000108.1:0-5462 GCA_964576495.1 uncultured Hydrogenophaga sp.
ACGCTTCGTTGATCATGGGGATCAAGATGCGGTTGACCACAAAGCCCGGCGCGTTCTTCACGGTGATGGGGGTTTTGCCCAGCGCTTCGGCCATGGCTTTGACGGCGTCGTGCGTGGCGTCGCTGGTTTGCAAGCCACGGATGATTTCCACCAACGCCATCATGGGCACGGGGTTGAAGAAGTGCATACCGATGAAACGGTCGGGGCGTTGCGTGGCGGCGGCCAGCTTGGTGATGGAGATCGAGCTGGTGTTGGTGGCCACGATCACGTCCGGCCCCAAGAGCACGTCGAGTTGCTGCAAGATTTTGATCTTCAACGGTTCGTTTTCGGTGGCCGCTTCAATGACGAGCTGCGCGGGTTTGAGCGCCTCGTACTGGGTACTGGTTTGGATGCGCGCCAAGGCCGCAGACTTTTCGGCTTCGGTGAGCTTCTCTTTTTTGATCAGGCGGTCCAAGCTGGCGGCGATGGTGGCCAGGCCTTTTTGCAAGGCCGCTTCGTTGATGTCGATCATGACGACCGAAAACCCGCTACTGGCACAGGCTTGGGCAATGCCGTTGCCCATGGTGCCAGAGCCGATGACGCCGATGGTTTGAATGGTGGACATGGAAACTCCAAAAAAAGTGGAAATGATGCCCCCATTGTCGCGCAGCCCAGCCATCTGGGTGACAGCGCGTTGCGAAAGCTGCAGGTACGATGGCGCAATGTTTGACATACATCAGGAGACCGTTTCCATGACCCAGCGCAAACCCGCGATTTTGGTGGCCCGAGCCATTTTCCCCAGTGTCATTGAGCGCTTGCGCGAACACTTCGAGGTGACCAGCAACGACGATGACGCGGTTTGGGGCCCCGACGAATTGGTGAGCCGCTTGCAAGGCAAAGTTGGCATTTTGACCACGGGTGCTGAGCGTGTGGGCGCCGAGCTCTTGGCGGCTTGCCCCGATTTGCGCATCGCGGCCAACATGGCCGTGGGTTACAACAACTTTGATTTGGCGGCCATGACCGAGCGCGGCGTGTTGGGCACCAACACGCCCGATGTCTTGACCGAAACCACAGCCGACTTTGGTTTTGCCTTGATGATGGCCACGGCCCGCCGCATGGCTGAGAGCGAGCACTATTTGCGCGCTGGTTTGTGGAAGCGCTGGCGCTACGACATGTTTGCCGGCGCCGAGGTGCACGGCAGCACGCTGGGCATTTTGGGCATGGGTCGTATCGGCCAAGGCATTGCCCGGCGCGGCGCTCACGGCTTTGGCATGAAGGTCATTTATCACAACCGCAGCCGCTTGGATGCAGCCACCGAAGCCGCTTGCGGTGCCACCTACGTGAGCAAGGCCGAGTTGTTGCAACAGGCCGATCACTTGGTTTTGGTGTTGCCTTATTCGCCCAGCAGCCACCACGCCATTGGCGCGGCTGAACTCGCGCAGATGAAGCCCACGGCCACGTTGACCAACATTGCGCGTGGCGGCATCGTGGATGACGCAGCCTTGGCTGTGGCGCTTCGCGAGCGGCGCATCGCTGCTGCGGGGTTGGACGTATTTGAAGGCGAGCCACAACTCAACCCCGAACTGCTGACTGTGCCCAACGTGGTGCTGACACCGCACATCGCCAGTGCCACCCTGCCCACGCGTCAAGCCATGGCCGATTTGGCGGCCGACAACCTGATCGCTTACTTGACCACGGGTCGCGCGATCACCCCATTGAATTCACCATCAACCTGAGAAAACCAAGCCTTGACGAAAAATTAATTCATTGGTATTTAAAATGCCCTACTTTCGCTTTCATGGATTAGCACCATGGGTGTATGACGGGAGGGGTGGGTATGTTGCAAAGGTTGAAGCTGGGGGTGCTCGTTGCATGGACCGTCATGGCTGGGTCCGTGTCCGCCAAGGATTTGGTGTTTTGTGCAGAGGGTAACGAGGCGTATTTCTCACCCTCCATCAACGCCACGGGCTTTGAGGTGACCGATCAAATCTTCGACCGTTTGGTGGGGTTCAAACCCGGCACTTCTCAAGTGGTTCCGGGTTTGGCCAGTCACTGGTCGGTGTCCGACGATGGCTTGGCCTACACCTTTTATTTGCGCCGGCAAGTGCCTTGGCAGAGCAACCCACACTTCAAACCCACGCGTGACTTCAATGCCGATGACGTGCTGTTTACCTTCGAGCGCCAATGGAAGTCTGAGCACCCCATGCACGGGGTGGTCTCTCAAGATTACCCCTACTTTGAAGACACGGCCATGGGCACCACCTTGGCGGCCATTCGCAAGCTGGATGATCACACGGTTCGCTTTGAGTTGAAGCACCCTGTGGCCCCCTTCTTGGCCAACCTGGCCATGAGCTGGGCGGGTATCGAATCGGCCGAATACGCGCAAGCCATGTTGGCTGCGGGCACACCTGAGCGCATGGTGCATGAGCCCTTGGGCACGGGGCCGTTCCAACTGGTGTCTTCCCAGCCCAAGCGGCAATTGGTTTTTGCGCCGTTTGAGCGGCACTGGGGAGGTGCACCACGTGTCAAAGGCTTGGTGTTCGACATCGAACCCAGCGCCGAGGCCCGCTGGGCCAAGTTGCGTCGAGGGGATTGTCACATCATGGCCAATCCCAAACCGTCGGATTTGCCCACCATGCGTCGAACCGAGGGAGTGAAGGTGCTCAGTGCCACCGGACTGAACGTGGCTTATTTGGCTTACAACACGGCCAAACCACCGTTCAACGACCCGCGCGTGCGCCGAGCCCTGAACATGGCCATCGACAAACGGCGCATCTTGCGCGAGGTGTATCAACACACGGCGGTCCCGGCCATCAACCCCATTCCACCGACGATGTTGGGGTACAACCGCGATGTCAACGAGGTGGCGTACGACCCTGAGCAAGCGCGGAGACTGTTGATCGAAGCGGGCTATCCCTTTGGCCATGAGGCGCAGCTCTGGGCCATGAATATTCAGCGCAACTACATGTCCAACGGCATGGCCGTGGCGCGCATCATCCGAGAAAACCTGAGCGCGGTGGGTGTCAAGGCCAAAATCAGGACCCAAGAATGGACGTCGTATTTGCGCAGCCTGAGCCGCGGTGAGCACGACATGGGCTTGTTGGGTTGGAACGGGGACAACGGTGACACCGATAACTTCCTCAACACTTTGTTGAGTTGCCGCTCGGTGGGTGGCTACAACGTGGCCCAGTTTTGCCACCCCGAATACGATGACTTGGTCTACAAGGCCAAAATCCACTCAAACACCGCAGAGCGAAAACGCTTGTACGAACGCGCCCAATGGGTCCTGAATGAACAAGCGCCTTGGCTGCCCTTGGCACACACGGTCATTTTCAACACCGTTCGTTCCGAGGTCGTGGGCTTTGCGGTGAACCCTTTCGGTTTGTACGATTTCAAAGATGTGCAGATCTTGGATCAACCCTGAGGTGTAATGGGGGGATGTCCGAATCCCTCGATTTTTCCCAGCTTCCCTTGAGCCCGGCCATGTTGCAGAACTTGCAGCAGTTGGGCTACGAACGCATGACGGCCATCCAGGCCGCCAGCTTGCCGCAGGGCTTGCTCGGGCGCGACCTGATCGCCCAAGCCCAAACCGGTAGCGGCAAAACGGCGGCGTTTGCCTTGCCTTTGCTTGCCAACCTCAACCCGCGGCGCTTTGCCGTGCAGGCTGTGGTGTTGTGCCCCACACGTGAACTCGCCGACCAGGTCAGTGTCGAGATCCGGCGTTTGGCGCGTGCTGAGGACAACATCAAGCTCGTCACCTTGTGTGGCGGTGTGCCGCTGCGCGGCCAAGCCGCGTCTTTGGAGCATGGTGCCCACATCGTGGTGGGTACACCGGGTCGTGTGATGGACCACCTCGACCGAGGTTCTTTGAATCTCGATGCCTTGAACACCTGGGTTTTGGATGAAGCCGATCGCATGCTCGATATGGGCTTTTACGATGACATCGTGTGTGTGGCCCAGCGCTGCCCGGCGCAGCGCCAAACGCTCTTGTTCTCAGCCACCTACCCCGAGGGCATCGCCAAACTGGCCGAGCGCTTCATGCGCGATCCCCAAACCATTCGGGTCGAGACCACGACCTCGGCGGGGCGCATTCGGCAGCGCTTCTATGAGGTGCAAGACAGCGAGCGCCTGCACGCCGTGGGCCAGCTGTTGCGCCACTTCCGGCCCGCCAGCGCGCTGGCGTTTTGCAACACCAAACAGCAGTGCCGCGATGTGGCGACGGTCTTGCAGGCCGAGGGCTTCAGCGCCTTGACCCTGTTTGGCGAATTGGAGCAGCGTGAACGCGACCAGGTCTTGCTGCAGTTCGCCAACCGCAGCGCCACCGTGTTGGTGGCCACCGACGTGGCCGCTCGCGGCTTGGACATCAGCAGCTTGGCCGCGGTGATCAACGTGGATGTGAGCGCCGATGCCGAGGTGCACGTGCACCGCATCGGGCGTACTGGCCGCTTGGGTCAGAGCGGCGCGGGCGTGGGCGAGGAGGGTTTGGCCTTGAGCTTGGCCAGTTTGGATGAGATGGGCCGTGTGGGTCGCATCGAGCAACTCATGGGCCAAGAGGTGACGTGGGGGGCTTTGGATGAGTTGCGCGACGCACCCGGTGGGCCCTTGTTGCCCCCCATGCAGACCCTGCAAATCCAAGGTGGACGCAAAGAAAAAATCCGCGCGGGCGATGTGTTGGGTGCGCTCACCGCCGACCTCGGCCTGAGCCGAGACGACGTGGGCAAGATCAACGTCAACGACTTCTCAACCTACGTGGCGGTGCGCCGTGAATTGGCACCGCAGACCGCGGCGCGTTTGAACGCCGGGCGCATCAAGGGCAAGTCGGTCAAGGTGCGCTTGTTAAGCGGTCAAGACAGTTTGGAACAGGATTGAATGGCGAAAGCTCATTCGGTTTTGTCGTCTTTTCCTGATGAAAAATAGTCGTACGCAGCCAAGGACAAACCACCCAACAAAATGAGCGTGATGTCGAGTTGGGGGAGTTTCCAGATGTAAGGGATCAGGAAGGCTGCCAACAACAGGAAGCCGATCAAGCCGGTGTAGCGTTCTAGCGATTTCATGCTGCAGTCCTTTTGATAAATTCAGACACCAGCCAGCGCGAGGAGCGCAACAAGCGAGCATCGTTTTGGTAAGAGCCCACCGCTTGCACCCCCAAGGGCAAACCATTGGACAAGGTCAGCAGCGGTAAGTTAACGCTGGGCAATCCAGCAAAGCTCCAGACGGTTTGCATGATCGGGTTGCCTGTAGAGGTCAGGCCCTTTGGGGCCGTTCCCAAAGCTGCCGGACACAAAATAGCATCGTAGGTAGCAAAGTACTCGTCAAACGCGTTCATGACGTGGAACATGCGGTCTTTGGCGATCAGGTAATCAGTGGCCGACATTGTCATGGATTTTTCGACGCGTGCACGCAGCGGCTCGCTCAGTTGCTCGCGGTGATGAAGCCATTCTTTTTGCAGACAAAAAGCCAGTTCTACTTCATTGACTGTGGCC
>CAZNWS010000109.1:0-5451 GCA_964576495.1 uncultured Hydrogenophaga sp.
CCCCCTCAACGGTCACAAGCGCAAACACCCTCTGGGTGACAGTGGCATCACCCCTGTCGCCGTAGAATGCCCCACGCCTTGTGCTTACAAGCCCCTTACCCGCCAGGAGACTGCAGCATGCCCAACCCCACCCAAGACGAAAAACGCGCTGAGTTGCGCCGTTCGGCGCTCGAATACCACGAGTCTCCCCGTCCCGGGAAAGTGGCGATCGCGCCCACCAAACAACTCATCAATCAGCGCGACTTGGCTCTGGCTTATTCACCGGGTGTGGCGGCTCCGTGTGAAGAAATCGTGGCCGATCCCGCCAACGCCTTCAGATACACCAGCCGCGGTAATTTGGTCGGCGTCATCACCAACGGTACGGCCGTGTTGGGCCTGGGCGATATCGGCCCACTGGCCTCCAAGCCCGTGATGGAAGGCAAAGGCGTTCTGTTCAAAAAGTTCTCCGACATCGATGTGTTCGATATCGAAATCAACGAAAAAGACCCGGACAAACTGGTCGAGATCATCGCTTCACTGGAACCCACGTTCGGGGGCATCAACCTCGAAGACATCAAAGCCCCCGATTGCTTCTACATCGAGCGCAAACTCCGCGAGCGCATGAAGATTCCGGTCTTCCACGACGACCAGCACGGCACGGCCATCGTGGTGGGCGCGGCCATTCTGAACGGCTTGAAGGTCGTGGGCAAAGACCCAAAGCAGATCAAATTGGTCACTTCCGGCGCGGGTGCCGCGGCCCTGGCGTGCTTGGGTCTCTTGGTCAAATTGGGCATTCCCCGCGAGAACATCTGGGTCACCGACTTGGCCGGTGTGGTCTACGAGGGCCGCACCGAGTTGATGGACGAAGACAAAACCCAATTTGCCCAGAAAACCGAGCACCGCACCCTGGCGCAAGTCATTGCCGGTGCTGATGTGTTCTTGGGCTTGTCGGCCGGGGGGGTGCTCAAACAAGACATGGTCAAGTCCATGGCCGCCAAGCCGCTGATCTTCGCCCTGGCCAACCCCAACCCTGAGATCGACCCCGCCGATGTCAAAGCCGTGCGCGACGACGCCATCATGGCCACCGGTCGCACCGACTATCCCAACCAAGTCAACAACGTGCTTTGCTTCCCCTACATCTTCCGGGGAGCTTTGGACAGCGGCGCGACGACCATTACGTTGGAGATGGAAATTGCCGCTGTGCACGCCATCGCCGAATTGGCCCAAGCCGAGCAAAGTGAGGTTGTGGCCGCGGCCTATGCCGGTCAAACCTTGGCTTTCGGCCCTGAATACCTGATTCCCAAGCCCTTCGATCCGCGCTTGATGATGAAAATTGCCCCGGCCGTGGCCCAAGCCGCCGCCGACAGCGGTGTGGCCTTGCGCCCCATCGCCGACATGGACGCCTACCGCGAAAAGCTGCAAAGCTTCGTGATCGCCTCAGGCTCCATGATGAAACCCGTTTACGCGGCAGCCAAGCGCGCCAGCGCCAAACGCGTGGCCTATGCCGAGGGTGAAGAAGAGCGCATCTTGCGCGCCTGTCAAATCTTGGTCGATGAAAACATCGCTCGCCCAGTTTTGATTGGAAGACCCGCGATCATCGCTCAACGCGTTGCCAAATTTGGTCTTCGTCTGAAAGATGGTCTGGATTACGACGTCGTCAACGTGGAAGACGACCCCCGCTACCGCGACTTCTGGCAAACCTACCACCGCATGATGGAGCGCAAAGGCGTCACCCAGCAGTTCGCCAAAATCGAAATGCGCCGCCGTTTGACGCTCATTGGCTCCATGATGTTGCACAAAGGCGAAGTGGATGGCCTGATTTGCGGCACTTGGGGTAACACCGCCTTGCACTTGGAGTACATCAACCAAGTCATCGGCAAAGACCCCCAAGCCCACTGTTTTGCCGGTATGAACGCCCTGATGCTTCCGGGTCGCCAAGTGTTTTTGGTCGACACGCACGTCAATTACGACCCCACCGCCGAGCAATTGGCCGAAATCACGATCATGGCGGCCGAAAAAATCAAACGGTTTGGCATCACCCCCAAAGCCGCCCTGCTGTCCCACTCCAACTTCGGCTCGTCCAACCAACCATCGGCACTCAAAATGCGCCAAACCTTGGCCATCTTGCGTGAAACTGCGCCTTGGCTGGAGGTCGATGGCGAGATGCACGGCGATTTGGCCCTCGATGCCGATGCCCGCAACACCTACATGCCCAACAGCACCCTGCAAGGTGACGCCAATTTGTTGGTCTTGCCCAACATCGATGCTGCCAACATTGCTTACAACCTGCTCAAGACGGCAGCGGGCGGCAATATCGCCATTGGCCCCATGCTCTTAGGGGCGGCACAACCCGCCCACGTGCTGACCGCCAGCGCCACCGTGCGCCGCATCGTCAACATGACCGCCTTAACGGTCATGGAAGCCAATACGGGCTTGTAAAGACTTCGGCGCTAGCAAGCACTTACTTTATAGTGCTGCAATACCCCCTCGTGTTCAAGACAGGCACGTGGGGTGACTTGCTTTTTGCCGCTGGATCAGGCACACTTGCGGCATTGCATTTGAGGGTTTTCCCGGCCAGGAAACTGGCAAAAAGGACAAACACCCGTTATTTTTAACGGAAAAATGCGCACAATTCTCTCAAGTCGATGACCGCTGAGCGCCCTGATTGGACAGCGCGCACCCAGCCCGACTGAGCATGGTTTTCAAACTTAGCCTTCAGAAAGAGACGTGGAAATGGACGCGCCACTTCGCAACGTTCGCACGAACATCGTGCAATCCATTCGCGCTTATGGCGTGAAAGATCTGCAAGCTGCGGCCGAGCAGCTGGGCCACCACTTTTTGTATGCCAACCTGGCCAAAGCCCAGAGCAAACAAGATGTGTTGGAGTTGATTGCATCGCAATACACCCTGCCAACCCATTTCGGCAAAAACTTCGACGCGCTGTACGACTGCATGACCGACATGGTCCAGAAGTCCGGTCCTCAAACCGGCTTTATTGTGGTGTTGGAGCACATCCCCGCTCATGCCAAGTTCGACAAAGAAGCGCGTGAGCAGCTGCTGGACATTTTCCGCGACACGGCTGACTACTGGTCCGATCGCAAGATCCCCTTCCGCTGCTTCTACTCCTTCTCCGTGGCCCGCACCCCCAAAGGCGAGGAACCTATCGAAGTGCAGAGCGAAGAGCCCATGCCCACCGACAAGCTGTTGGACGTCAGTCCCATGGCTTTGCGCATGAGCAGCCCGTTCAACGCCGGTTACTGGCTCACCGCCGCGTAAGCGCCCGAGCGCTCCAGACCAAACGCAGCCCCCGGCTGCGTTTTTTCATGCCGCGACGGCTTGCGCCAGGGAAACGTACTCGGCCACCGGGACCTCTTCGGCCCGACGCTGCTCGTCGAATTCACCACCGTAACCGTGCTCGGTCAACCAACGGCCCAAGGTGTGGCGCAAGATTTTGCGGCGCTGGCTGAACGCCACTTGGACCAATTCACTGAGCACGGCCTCCTTGAGCCGGGGAGGGTTGGCCAAGGGCAGCATGCGAACGACCGCACTGTCGACCTTGGGCGGCGGATCGAAGCTTTCGGGCGGGACAAACAAAACGTTTTCCATGGCGTAGCGCCACTGCAGCATGACCGATAAGCGGCCATAACTGGCGGTGCCGGGCTTGGCCACCATGCGATCGATCACCTCTTTTTGCAGCATGAAGTGCTGGTCTTGCACCACATCCACATGGGCCAACAAATGGAACAAAATGGGCGTGGAGATGTTGTAGGGCAGGTTGCCCACCACACGCCAACGTGGTGCTGGGCCGCTGCGACCCAAAACTTCATGCAGCCGAGAAAAATCGACGCGCAACACATCGGACTCCACCACTTGCAATGCGGCTTGTTCGCGCAAACGGGCGGCCAAATCGCGGTCAAGCTCGATCACGGCCAATTGGTTCAGCTGCTCGACCAGCGGCTGAGTCAATGCGGCCAAGCCGGGCCCAATCTCAACCATGGCATCACCGCGTTGTGGATTGATGGCGTCCACAATGGCGCCAATGATGCCCGCATCGGTCAAAAAGTGTTGACCAAAGCGTTTGCGCGCAATGTGTTTCATGGACGAGGCGCTTCGCGGTATTCCACAAAAGCTTGGCCGCGCAGTTCGGCCAACCATTGGCTCAGCGCCAGACGCGCCTTATCTTGGCGCAAGAGATTGCGCACCATGATGCGCTGCTGGGGCAAGCTCATGGGCACTTGACGACGCTCGTCAACACGGATGAGGTGTACCCCGAAACGCGACACCAGCGGAGCAGATACCTCGGTGGGCTTGAGCGCATTCATGGCGGCTTCAAACTCTGGAACGAATTGACCCGGCGAAGCCCAACCCAAATCCCCGCCGGTGGATGACGATCCATCTTGGCTGTACTGGCGAGCCAAGGCTTCAAAGCTCACACGGCCCGTAACGATTTGCTGGCGCCATTGCTGCAGTTGGGCGATGGCCTGAGCCTCCGATAAGGCGGGCGAGGGACGCAACAAAATGTGGCGAGCTCGGGTCTGCGGCATGAGCGCATCGGGCAAGCCAACTTGTTCACGTGCCAACACCTTGAGCACATGAAAGCCCGCGCCGCTTCGCAAGGGGCCAACGACCGCACCCACCGACGCCTGCGCCGTGGCGTTGACGAACAATTCGGGTAAACGGTCCACCGATCGCATGCCCAAGGATCCACCTTGAGCGGCATCGCTGGACTTGGAATGGGTTTTGGCCAGTTGTGCAAAGTCTTGCCCAGCACGAGCTTGGGCCGCAAGGCCTTCGGCCTGAGCACGCACTTGGGCCTCATCGCTGCCCGAGGCCACCGGCAACAAAAGCTGCGCGAGGTGCAAAGACAGGTTGCTCAAGGGCTTCAGGCGTTGTTGCTGGACGATGTATTCATCGATCTCCGCTTCGCTCACCTTGGCGCGGGCATCGGCTTCACGATCTCTCAAACGTTGCAGCAGAAGCTGCTCGCGCAAATCGAAAGCCAATGCTTCTGGGCTGATGCCTTGTTCCTGCAAGCGGCGCTCAAACGCCTCAAGGCTCATGCCGTTTTGACTGGCCAATCGACGCTTGGCATCATCAACCGAATCGGCATCCACACGCAAGCCCAATTCTTGCGCACGCTGCAATTGCACGCGCTCCAACACCAGCTGCTCTAGGACCTGTTCGTGCAACACGCTGGCGCTGGGCTGAGCAGCGCCTTGTTCGCGCAACTGCGCTTGCACTTTGGACAACCGTTGACGGAATTCGCTGTTGGTGATGGGGTCGCTGTTGACCAGAGCAACGATGTGGTCGACCTGTCGGGTCACCACCGACGACGGGGTTTGTGCATGTGCAACCAACGAAGCACAGGTGGCACAGATGGCCAATACCGAAGCCCACGAACGTGAAAACACAAACTCAGTCATATTGTTGGAATCGGCTCGGTGGATTGACCTGCTCACGCAAGTATTGGTA
>CAZNWS010000110.1:0-5438 GCA_964576495.1 uncultured Hydrogenophaga sp.
ACGTGGTGCGCCACCCCTTGGTCGCCCGCATCGTCGACGCCTACGACGCCGGCCCAAGCATCAAACGCCCCAGCCGCGCCCGTACTTAAACGCCCATCCAAGCGCCCATGTCCCTGCCCCAACTGAACCTGTCTTTGCAATTCGGCGCCCTGCCCGACGCCGCGCCCCACCGCGCCGCCTTGGCGCGCCACCAGGTGCAACGATGGCTGCGCCACGCGCTGGACGCCGACGCCGAGATCACTGTGCGCATCGTGGACGCCGAAGAGGGCCAAAGCCTCAATCGCGATTACCGCGGCAAGGACTACGCCACCAACGTGCTGACCTTCGACTACGCCACCGAGCCGGTCGTCATGGCCGATTTGGTCTTGTGTGCGCCCGTCGTGGCGCAAGAAGCCCAGGCCCAAGGCAAATCACTGGCCGACCACTACGCACACCTGCTGGTGCACGGCGCGCTGCACGCGCAAGGCTGGGACCACGAAACCAGCGAGGCCGACGCCGAGGCCATGGAAGCCCGTGAAATCGAGATCTTGGCAGGTCTGGGTTTGAAAAACCCCTACGCTTAATTCACGCGCATCGGAATGGTCACGGGACCATCGTTGAGCAAACTCACCTGCATGTCCGCACCGAACTCGCCCGTGGCGACCACGGGGTGTTGGGCGCGCGCTTGGTCGACGAGGTGTTGGTAGAGTGCGCGGCCCTGCTCCGGCGGCGCGGCGTCTTTGAAGCCAGGGCGGTTGCCGCTGCGGGTGTCGGCGGCCAAGGTGAATTGGCTCACGATGAGCAAGCCGCCTTGCACGTCTTGCACGCTCAGGTTCATCTTGCCGGCCTCGTCACCAAAAATACGCAGCTTGAGCACCTTGGCCAAGAGCCGCTCGGCGGTGGCGGGCGTGTCGGTGGGCTCGGCGCACACCAAGACCAAGAGTCCGTGGCCAATGGCGCCGATGGTCTGACCATCCACGTCCACTTGGGCACGGCGCACGCGTTGCAGCAAGGCAATCACATCAAATCCTTTTCGTCGTTGAAGTGGGCCTCGACGTCGCTGGGCAAAAGTTGGATGCTGGCGCGCAAGCCCGGTACGGCGCTCATGAGCGCTTGCTCCACCGAGATGCGCACCGCCGCGGCACGGCCCAAGGTCCAGCTCGCGGGCATGTGCATGTGCAAATCCACGAACCGGCGTTGACCAGCTTTGCGACTGGTGATGTGGTCAAAGCGGATGATCTGAACATCGCCGCGCTCAAACGCGAACGCTTTCAACACCTCGTCGATGCGGTCGCGCACCTCGGGCTCCAGCGATTCGTCCATCAGGCCTTGCGACGCTTGCCAGACCAAGCGCACGCCCTCTTTCAAAATGTTGAGCGCCACCGCAATGGCCACCACCACGTCCATCCACCACCAACCGGTGGCCCCGGCCAGCGCCAAGCCGAGCACCACGCCCACCGAGGTCCACACATCGGTGATGAGGTGACGCCCATCGGCATCCAAAGCCACCGAGCGGTGCACCTTGGCGGCGCGCAACATGACCCAAGCCAAGAGGCCATTCAACGCCGAACTGGCCACCGACAAAGTCAAGCCCAGGTCGAGTTCCGCCAAGGGTTGTGGCTCGAACAAACGCTGCACCGACACCACCCCGATGCCGATCGCCGCCACGATGATCAAGATGCCTTCAAAGCCGGACGAAAAATACTCGGCCTTGTGATGACCGTAGGGATGGTCATCGTCGGCCGGTCGCGCAGCGATGGTGACCATCATCAAGCCGAACACCGCGCTGGCCAGGTTGACCACCGACTCCATGGCGTCGGACAGCAGGCCCACCGAATCGGTCACCCACCAGGCGGCGGTTTTCAGGCCAATCGTGAACAGCGCCACCGCGACCGACGCCATCAAGAGGCGCTGAGGGGTGAGCGTGCGCAGGTCAATCATGCGCTGAGGGTCACACGAGCGAACTTGCGTTTGCCCACTTGCACCACCACCGTACCAGCCTCGACCTTGAGGCCCTTGTCGCTGACCACAGCGCCGTCGATGCGCACGCCACCACCATCGATCAGGCGCCCCGCTTCCGTGGTGGAGGGCGCCAAGCCAGCGGCCTTGAGCAAAGCGCCGATGCCCAAGGGCGCGCCACTGAGCGACACCTCAGGGATTTCATCGGGAATGCCGCCTTTGCTGCGGTTGATGAAGTCTTGCTCAGCCGCCTCGGCTGCGGCCGCGCTGTGAAAGCGCGCCGTGATTTCCTTGGCCAGCATGACCTTGGCGTCTTTGGGGTTGCGGCCACCCTCGATTTCTTTTCTCAAGGCGTCGATCTCAGCCAAGCTCTTGAAGGACAAGAGCGTGTACCAGCGCCACATGAGCACGTCGGAGATCGAGAGCACCTTGGCGAACATGGTGTTGGCGTCTTCGGTGATACCGATGTAGTTGTTTTTGGACTTGGACATTTTGTCCACGCCGTCCAGGCCTTCGAGCAGCGGCATGGTCAAGATGCACTGCGGCTCTTGGCCGTACTCGGCCTGCAGGTGGCGGCCCATCAAGAGGTTGAACTTCTGGTCGGTGCCGCCGAGCTCCAAATCGCTTTTCAGCGCCACCGAGTCGTAGCCCTGCATGAGCGGGTACAAAAACTCGTGCACGCTGATCGGCGTGCCGGCGTGGAAGCGGTCGTGGAAGTCGTTGCGCTCCATCATGCGCGCCACGGTGTACTTGGACGCCAACTGAATCATGCCCATGGAGCCCAAGGGGAGCGACCACTCACTGTTGTAGCGGATCTCGGTTTTGGCCGGGTCCAGCACCATGCTGGCTTGTTTGTAATAGGTCTCGGCGTTGAGCTTGATTTGCTCTGGGGTCAGCGGCGGGCGGGTGCTGTTGCGCCCCGACGGGTCGCCGATCAGGCTGGTGAAGTCGCCAATCAAGAAGATGACCTGGTGCCCCAAATCCTGCAGCTGGCGCATTTTGTTGAGCACCACGGTGTGACCGATGTGGATGTCGGGCGCGGTCGGGTCTAGGCCGAGCTTGATGCGCAACGGGGTGCCGGAGGCTTCGGACTTGACCAATTTTTTCACCCAATCGGCTTGGGGAATGAGCTCCTCGCAGCCACGCAGGGTCACAGACAAGGCCTCTTGCACTTGGTCGGACAACACCGCTGGCGTTATGGGGGTGTGATCGGATGTTGAATGATGGAATTTTGAGAGGGTCATGACGCTTGCTGCAGAGGGAGGTGCCCGATATACTTGACAGTTTGGTGTGGGATTTTAGTGTTCCACGCCCCCAACCCGTCACAAAGGCTTTTTTTGCGCGATCAATTGATTCACTGGTGGACCCACCACCCCCGTCGGTTCATGGCCGGTTTTGGGCTGGTCTTGCTCGGCACGGGCGTGACCGCGTTTGGCGTGGCGGTGCCGGTGAGCAACGATTGGCAACGATCGGGCACCCTCACCGAGAGCTTGGATCTGCCTTCGCTCAATTCGGCGGTTCGCTCAGAGCCTGTGGTCCTGTTCCAAAGTGACCGCATCCAACGCACCGACACGGTCGACAGTTTCTTGCACCGAATGGGGGTCAACGACCCCGCTGCCAGTGAGTTTTTGCGCGGACAAGCCGTGGTCAAAAATCTGTTTGGCAACACCCAATCCCCTTGGCTCACCGTGGCTGCCACCGACCAAGGCGAGTTGCGCCAACTCACCGCTCGCTGGATCAACGAGGACGGCCGCACCTTCACCCGCTGGGACCTGTCGCGTCAAGCGACCGACTGGATGGTGACCGAGGCCCAAGCCCCCTTGATCGCCTCCACGCGTTTGAGCGGTGGCGTCATCAGCAGTTCGCTGTTTGCTGCCACCGACGCTTCGGACATCCCCGACAGCGTGGCCGTCGAATTGGCCGAGATTTTCTCCGGCGATATCGATTTTCGTCGCGACCTGCGCCAAGGCGACCGCTTTCACTTGGTCTACGAAATTTTGGAGGCCGATGGCCTGCCCGTTCGCAACGGCCGCATCCTGAGCGCCGAGTTCATCAACAACCGCAAAACCTTTAACGCCATCTGGTTCGAACAACCTGGCAAAAAAGGCGACTATTTCACACCAGATGGGCAAAGCACCCAGAAAACCTTCTTGACATCGCCCTTGGCTTTCTCGCGCATGAGCAGTGGCTACGGCATGCGCTTTCATCCCATCTCTGGCAAACGCAAACCGCACTTGGGTGTGGACTACGCGGCCCCCATCGGCACGCCGGTGCGCACCGTGGGAGATGGGCGGGTGCGTTTTGCTGGCTGGCAAGGCGGTTACGGCAAAGTGGTGATGGTGGAGCACAGCAACGGCCAAAGCACCGTCTACGCTCACTTAAGTCGCATCGATGTGCGCGTGGGTGAGTCTGTGGACAAGGGCGATCGAATCGGCGCTGTGGGGTCCACAGGGTCTTCCACGGGCCCTCACCTGCATTTTGAGTTCCGGGTCAATGGCCGTCATCAAGACCCGCTGGCGATGGTGCGCAAGAACATTCCGGTGACGATTTCGCCCGATATGCGACCTCAATTTGAAGCGGTCGCCCGCACACAGCGCCGACTACTTAACTCCGCTCAAACGCTGCAACAGGCCTTGGCGCAAGCCAACTGAGGCGTCAAACGCTGAAGCTGGAACCACAACCGCAGGTGGTGGTGGCGTTGGGGTTTTTGATGACGAACTGGGCGCCTTGCAAATCTTCTTTGTAATCGATTTCAGCGCCCACCAAGTACTGGTAGCTCATGGCGTCGATCAGGAGCGAGACGCCGTTTTTGCTCATCTCGGTATCGTCCTCGTTGACCACTTCATCGAAGGTGAAGCCGTATTGAAAACCCGAGCAGCCCCCACCCTGTACAAACACACGCAATTTCAAATCGGGGTTGCCCTCTTCGGCCACGAGCTCGGCCACCTTAGCGGCCGCGCTGTCGGTAAACACCAGGGGCGCAGGCATCTGGGTTTCGGGGGTTGGGGCCAATGCGGTCATAAAACTACCTCTTACAACAAAATCAATGAGGGGATGCTACTGGAAATCTCGCCCCCAAGGGTATCAACCGTTTTTTGACGCCAATTTGAGTGTGGGTTTATCCGCCTCGTCCAAACTCAAAGGTCGGAGCAAGCCGGCGATCAAGGCACCCTGGTGCATTTCCAGTGTGCGGTACGACACATCACCCACGATACGCGCCTTGGGCTGCAACTCGAGCATGTGACGGGCCAACACAGGGCCTTTGACCGTGCCGTTGATGATGATGTGGTCGGCCTGTACTTGCCCGGTCACGCTGGCCGACTCGCTGATCACCAAAATGCTGGGGCGGTCTTCGGCGGCGAACACATCGCCCTGAACGTCGCCATCGATGCGCAAACCCTCCTGATAGCCAATGCCACCACCCACCCGGGTGCCTTGAGCAATGAGGCTTTTGATCAGGGGTTTTTTGCTGCTGCCTAGCATGTCGGGTCCATTCGTTC
>CAZNWS010000111.1:0-5400 GCA_964576495.1 uncultured Hydrogenophaga sp.
TCCAAGGTGATGGCGCAACGGCCTTGTCGGTTCACGTTGACCATGTGAGACAGCGGCACCCCATCGGCCACCTCACCGATGACGGTGGCGGTGGCGCGCAAACTCAGGTCGGACTGCACCTCGGCCACGGCCAGCTTGACCGGCCCATCGCCCATGATTTGCATGACCAAAGCGCCATTGAATTTGATGTTGGCTTGCATCAGCGTGGCCGCGGCGGTCATCTCACCCAGCAATTCCTGCACCGCAGATGGATAGGCTCCAGTCAAAGCCCGACGCTGCAAGATGTCTTGCCACGCATCGGTGAGGCGAACGAGCATGCCGCGCACGGGCTTGCCCTCGAAAATGAATTTGTGAAGTTCGGACAATCGGCTACTTTCGTTGGATCAGGCCAAGGGTTTGAGGCCACGGCGGTGGCGCTCGGCGTTGGCCACGTAATGGGCTGCGCTCTTGCGCAGACCCTCGATTTGCTCGGGCGTGAGCTCGCGCACCACCTTGGCGGGTGTGCCCATGATCATGACACCATCGGGAAACTCTTTGCCCTCGGTGACGAGCGAACCTGCCCCCACCAAACAGTGGCGGCCAATGCGGGCCCGGTTGAGCACGATGGCACCGATGCCGATCAAGGATCCATCACCAACGGTACAGCCGTGCAAAACCACTTGGTGGCCCACGGTCACGCCTTCACCGATGGTCAAGGGCACGCCCGCATCGGCGTGCAAGACACTGCCGTCTTGCACATTGCTCTCGGCACCGATGGTGATGGTGGCGGTGTCTCCACGGGCGACCGCGCCGTACCACAGGCTGCTGCGCTCACCCATGACCACGTCGCCCATCACTTGGGCGTTGGGGGCCACCCAAGCGCTGACAGGCACTTGGGGGACAAGCTCATCGAGCTGATAAACCGACATGGGCAGGCTCCTTCAAAAACAGGGCGACCACCTCGTCGCCACCTAGAATTGTAGGGATGACGATCCGACACCGTGCACTGCAAGCCTTGAGCCTGTGCCACCCCGAAGAAAAATGCCGCGCCACCCACGAATTGCGGGCGATGGCCGACGGCTTGGATTGGGGGACGGATGAACGCATTGCCGCGCCGGCACACACCCCTTTACCGGGGCGTCCCGACCGTCCGCCCCTGGTTTCGGCCACCGAAGTACCCCGCCGATCGCCCTTCACCGACGAGGGTTTGGCGGCCATGGCGCATGCCATTGCTCACATCGAATTCAACGCCATCAACCTGGCCTTGGATGCGGTCTGGCGCTTTGAAGGCATGCCCGAGGCTTTCTACCGCGATTGGTTGCGGGTGGCCGATGAAGAGGCTCATCACTTCACCTTGTTGAACGCGGCCCTGCACGACATGGGCTGGCGCTACGGCGACTTCCCTGCTCACGATGGTTTGTGGAGCATGTGTCTCAAGACCCAAGACGACATCACCGCGCGCATGGCCTTGGTGCCGCGCACGCTGGAAGCCCGCGGCTTGGACGCCACGCCACTGATCCAAGCCAAGCTGCGCCAAGTGGGCTCACCCGCAGCCCTTCGCTTGGTAGCCATCTTAGATGTGATCCTACGCGAAGAGATCGGCCACGTGGCCATCGGCAACCACTGGTACGGGCACCTGTGTCAACAACAAGGCATCGATCCCTTGGCACACTACCGCCAGTTGTCGCGCACCCATGCTGCACCACGCCTGCGCCCTCCCCTGAACGACGCCGCCCGTTTGGCCGCAGGTTTCAGCCAAGTCGAGCTCGACTACCTGCTCAGCGCCTGATTCACCCGCGCGGGTGGTGTTGGGCGACCACCGATTTCAGGCGCTCACGGGCCACGTGGGTGTAAATCGTCGTCGTGGAAATATCGGCGTGACCTAGCAAGAGCTGCACGGCACGCAAATCGGCGCCGTGGTTGAGCAAATGGGTGGCAAAGGCATGGCGCAAGGTGTGGGGCGACAAGGGTGTGGTGATGCCCGCTTGCCAGGCGTATTTTTTCACCACATTCCAAAACATGACGCGGCTCATGGCCTGGCCTGCGGTGGCTCCCCGTGAAGTCACGAACAGGTCCTCGCTGCTGCGACCAGCCAAGATGGCCACACGGGCATGGCTCAGGTAACGCTCCAACCACTGCCCAGCCACTTGCCCATAGGGTACCAAGCGTTCTTTGTTGCCTTTGCCGGTGATGCGCAAGACCTGTTCGTTCAAAGCCACGTGCCAGGTTTTCAACGCCACCAACTCGCTCACGCGCAGGCCGCTGGCGTACATCAACTCCAGCATGGCGCGATCGCGCAGGCCCAGGTCGGTGTCGGTGTCGGGCGTGGCCAACAAAGTGTCCACCTGGTGTTCGCTCAGGGACTTGGGCACGCGCATCGGCGTTTTGGCCGAGCTCAAGCGCAACGTGGGGTCTTGCGTGATGATGCGTTCGCGCAAGGCCCAACGGTAGTACCGCTTGAAGACGGTCAAGCGACGATTGGCGGTGGTGGGCCGAGCCGAGGCGTGTTCGGCCGCGAAATAGCCGTTCAGATCGGCCTCAGTGGCTTGCCACAAGGTCCGGCCTTGAACATGCAACCAACCGGCCAGGCGCTCCAAGTCTCGACGGTAGGCCTCCAAACTGTTTTTCGACAAGCCATCTTCTAACCACAAGGCATCGACAAACGCATCGGCCGCGCCCCTCAAAGGCGCAGGCCCCGCGACCGACGAAGACACTGGCTGATTCATGCTGCAAAAACCCTAATCAATCAAAGGCCATACTGGGGAAAACCCACCCGAGCCGATACGCAATTACCCGTTGGCCGAGCGCCATGGCCTCGGGTATTCTGCACTTTTCTGTTCACCACAACTTGGAGACTTCTCATGCGTGTTTTAAAACAAGTGACCGCTGGTTTGGGTTTGGGTTTGGCCCTGATCGGCTCCAGTGCCTTGGCCCAACAGCAGTTCGTCAACGTGCTCACCGGCGGGCAAAGCGGCGTCTACTACCCCGTGGGCGTGGCGATGTCGCAGATCTACGCCAAGGACATCCCCAATGTGCGCGCCACGGCCCAGGTCACCAAAGCCTCAGTGGAAAACCTCAACCTTTTGCAAGCGGGTCGCGGTGAAATTGCCCTGACTTTGGCCGACACCCTGTCCGAGGCATGGAAGGGCAACGCTGAAGTCGGCTTCCCCAACAAACTCGACAAATTGCGTGGCATCAGCGCCACCTACAACAATTACGTCCAAATCGTGGCCAATGCCGATTCCGGCATCAAAACCATCGCCGACCTCAAAGGCAAACGCCTGTCGGTGGGTGCCGCCAAATCGGGCACCGAGCTCAATGCCCGTGCGATCCTCAAAGCTGCGGGTATCGAATACAAAGACTTGGCCAAGGTCGAGTACCTGCCTTTTGGCGAGTCTGTGGAACTGATGAAAAACCGCCAGCTCGACGCCACCTTGCAATCGGCCGGCTTGGGCGTGGCCTCGATCCGCGATTTGGCCACGGCCATCAAAATCGTGGTGGTCCCCGTCCCCGCTTCGGTGGTGGCCAAAGTGGGTGACCCCGCCTACCAGCCTGCGGTGATTCCCGCCAACACCTACGCTGGTCAAACCGCTGATGTGCCTGCCGTGGCCATCCCCAATTTCTTGGTCAGCCACAGCGGTGTGTCCAACGATTTGGCCTACCAAATGACCAAGGCGCTCTACACCAACATCGACACGCTCTACGCGGCGCACAACTCGATCAAGGTCATGAAGCGCGAGAACGCCATCAAGGGCATGCCCGTGCCTCTGCACCCCGGTGCCGAGCGTTACTACCGAGAAGTGGGCCTGATCAAGTGATCGGCACCTAACCCCATCGCGGCCCCTTTCACGGGGCCGCCTTTCTTTTCCCCACTCAACCACCTATGAGCGACACCTCCCCCCCTTTGCGCGGCGCGGTTTTTTGGATTGCCGTGGCGTTCTCCGCCTTTCAACTCACGATGGCGGCCTTTCACCCGCTCTCCAGTCAGGTGATCCGCGCCATCCATGTGGGCTTTGTCCTCTGGCTGATCTTTGTGTTGTTCCCCCCGATGGGTCACAAGTCGGGATTTTGGGGCGGGATGGGCCGCAGCTTGGGTTGGATCTTGGGTTTGATCGGCTTTGCCTCAGGTCTGTACCAATGGGTGTTTGAGGCCGACCTCACCCAGCGCTCGGGCGAACTCACGCAAGCCGATTGGGTGATCGGCACCGTGACCATTGCGCTGGTGTTTGAAGCGGCGCGGCGAGTGATGGGCTGGGGTTTGCCCCTGATTTGCGGCCTGTTCCTGGCTTACGGCCTGTTTGGGCAATACCTGCCCGGCGCATTCGCCCACCGCGGCTATGGCTTGGACCAAATTGTCAGCGCCTTGGGCTTTGGCACCGAGGGTATCTACGGCACACCGACCTACGTCTCCTCGACCTATATTTTCTTGTTCATTTTGTTCGGCTCGTTTTTGGAGCAAGCCGGCATGATCCGCCTCTTCAACGACTTCGCCATGGGCACCGTGGGCCACACGCGCGGCGGCCCGGCCAAGGTGTCGGTGATCTCCTCGGGTCTGATGGGCACCATCAACGGCTCGGGCGTGGCCAACGTGGTCACCACCGGCCAATTCACCATTCCCCTGATGAAGCGCTTTGGTTACTCGCCCGCCTTTGCCGGCGGCGTGGAGGCCACATCCAGCATGGGCGGTCAGATCATGCCGCCGGTCATGGGCGCAGTGGCCTTCATCATGGCTGAGACGATCAACGTGCCGTATTTGGCCATCGTCCAAGCGGCCATCATCCCAGCCATCTTGTATTTCGTGACGGCGTTCTGGATGGTGCATTTGGAGGCGGGCCGCAAAGGCTTGGTGGGTCTGCCCAAAGACGAATGCCCCAACCCTTGGACGGCCGTGCGCGAGCGTTGGTATTTGCTCTTGCCCTTGATCGGCTTGGTGGCCTTGCTCTTCTCGGGCTACACCCCCATGTTTTCGGGCACCGTGGGCTTGGGTCTGACGGTGATTTTGATTTTTGGTGCCGCCGTGATGATGGGCATACAAGGCCCTGCCTTGCGGGTGTTGTTCTGGGTGCTGTTGGGCCTGGCTTGTGCCGGCTTTGTGGCCTTTGGGGTCATCACCTTTTTTGCCATCATCGGTGTCCTGTTGGCACTGACTTATGCGCTTCGCGTTGGGACCGACGCCCGAGCCATGGCGGTCAAAGCCCTCGTTGAAGGTGCTCGCCACGCACTGCCTGTGGCCATCGCTTGCGCTTTGGTGGGCGTGATCATCGGCATCATCAACCTGACCGGCGTGGCCGCCGAGATGGGCGGCCACATCATCGCCATTGGCCGCGACAGCCTGTTCTTAGCCTTGTTCCTCACCATGCTCACCTGCTTGGTGTTGGGCATGGGCATCCCGACCATCCCCAACTACATCATCACCAGCTC
>CAZNWS010000112.1:0-5386 GCA_964576495.1 uncultured Hydrogenophaga sp.
TTGTTCGAGCATTTGCTGTTGCATATCGGCCACCAAATCACCGTTTTCGGCATGGGTGACGCCCAACAGCAACCTCATTTGCGGGTCTCTTGGGTTGTTGGCCAGATGGTCGTTGGCGATGTTCATCGCCTGGGCGAATTGCTTTGAACGCAGCAATTGGTTGACGCGTGCGTACGGGTCCGCCTGAGACCAAGCAGAAACGGATGCCAACACAACAGCCAAACCCACCAAGGTCAGTTTCAGCAATCGATGGGGCATGTTGGTGTGTTGTTGGCAGGTCATCTGAGGCAATTTGTCACCGCCAGAGGTCTGGCGGCTGGCTATACTGGATCATTGTATCTGAGGGGGCTGCCAGCACAGAAACCCGCTCAGCAAGACGCCGCTCATTGTTTTTTCTCCCTTAAATGACCCTCCGTATTTTCAATACCCTGTCTAAGCGGGCAGAGGTTTTCTCGCCCCTGCAAGAGGGCCACGTGCGCCTCTACGTTTGCGGCATGACTGTGTACGACCTGTGCCACTTGGGGCACGCCCGATCCATGTTGGCTTTCGATGTGGTGCAGCGTTGGCTTAAGGCTTCGGGCTACCGCGTTACCTACGTGCGCAACGTCACCGACATCGACGACAAAATCATCGCCCGTGCGCTGAAAAACGGTGAAACCATCACCGCCTTGACCAACCGCATGGTCGAGGCCTTGCACCAAGACGCCGACGCCTTGGGTATCGAGCGGCCCACACACGAACCCCGAGCCACCGAGTACGTGCCCCAAATGCTGTCCCTGATTGGCCGTTTGGAAGCCAAAGGTTTGGCTTACCGTGCGGGCAACGGTGATGTCAATTACTCCGTGCGCAAGTTCGGAGGCTACGGCAAGTTGTCGGGCAAATCTTTGGACGAATTGCGTGCGGGTGAGCGCGTGTCCGTGAACGACGGCAAACAAGACCCGTTGGACTTTGTGTTGTGGAAAGCCGCCAAGGCCGATGAGCCTGCTGAAGCCCAATGGGCCAGCGACTACGGCACGGGCCGGCCTGGCTGGCACATCGAGTGCTCAGCCATGAGCTGCGAGATGCTCGGCGAGACGTTTGACATCCATGGCGGCGGGGCCGACCTGCAGTTTCCCCACCACGAAAATGAAATCGCCCAGTCTGAAGGCGCCAGCGGGCAGCCTTTGGCGCGTGTTTGGATGCACAACGGCTTTGTGCGCATGGACAACGAAAAAATGTCCAAGAGCTTGGGCAATTTCTTCACCATTCGCGAGGTGCTCGAGCGTTATGACCCCGAGACGGTGCGCTATTTCATCATCCGCACGCATTACCGCAGCGCGCTGAATTACAGCGATGCCCATTTGGATGACGCGCGCACCGCCTTGCGTCGCCTTTACACCTGCTTGCAAGCGGTGCCACCGGCCACCGTGACCATCGACTGGAACCAAGGCCCAGCGCAACGCTTCGCCGCCGCCATGAACGACGACTTCGGCACGCCCGAGGCCATGGCCGTTTTGTTCGATTTGGCTTCTGAAGCCAACCGCACGCGTGATTCACAAGTCAGCGGTTTGCTCAAGGCGCTGGGCGCGGTTTTGGGTCTATTGCAAGACGATCCAAAGACTTGGCTTCAGGCCGGGGCAGGTGAGGGTGTTTTGAGCGAAGCCTCGATCCAAGGGTTGATTGAGCAGCGCCAAGCGGCCAAAGCAGCCAAAGACTTTGCCCAAGCCGATGCCTTGCGTCAGCAGTTGCTCAGCCAAGGCGTGGCGCTCAAAGACGGCCCACAAGGCACGACATGGGAGCGCCTGTGATGTCCGCCGTGCAGGAGTCGACGACCTCCCCGGAATACTGGGCCGAGGCGTGTAAACACCTCATGAAGCGTGACCGCGTCATGAAAAATCTCATCCCGCAATACCCTGGGGTGAGTTTGCAGTCGCGCGGCGATGCCTTTGTTACCCTGGCTCGCAGCATCGTGGGACAACAAATTTCTGTCAAAGCGGCGCAGTCGGTGTGGGACCGATTTGCCGTCTTGCCCAAAGCACTTACACCCGCCCAAGTGCTCAAACTCAAGGTCGATGACATGCGCGCGGCGGGTTTGTCGGCGCGCAAGGTCGAGTACTTGGTGGACCTGGCCCTTCATTTCGCTAACGAGCAGGTTCATGAATCGGCTTGGGTGGATATGGATGACGAGGCCATCATTGGTGAGTTGGTGGCCATTCGTGGCATTGGTCGCTGGACGGCTGAGATGTTCCTCATTTTTCACATGATGCGCCCTGATGTACTGCCGCTGGACGACGTGGGCTTGATCAATGGCATCAGTCGCTGTTATTTCTCTGGCGAGCCGGTCAGCCGCAGCGATGCCCGCGAAGTCGCGACCTCTTGGGCCCCTTATCGCAGCGTGGCAACTTGGTATATTTGGCGCTCACTGGACCCCGTACCAGTCGCCTATTGATTCGTGGCTGGGCCGAAAGACCTCCGTCCAGAACATCCTCAGGAGAGTGTTTTGTCAAAGAAGAATTTCCTGGATTTCGAGCAGCCCATCGCTGAGTTGGAGTCCAAAATTGAAGAGTTGCGCTATGTGCAGAGCGAGTCGGCGGTGGACATCACCGACGAAATCGATCAGTTGTCTTCCAAAAGTTTGCAGCTCACCAAAGACATCTACAGCAACCTGACGCCTTGGCAGATCACCAAGATCGCCCGCCACCAAGACCGCCCCTACACCTTGGACGTGGTGCGCGAGGTCTTCACGCACTTCGTGGAGCTGCATGGCGATCGCCACTTCGCCGATGACCTGTCCATCGTGGGCGGCTTGGCGCGCTTCAACGGCCAGCCCTGCATGGTGCTGGGCCACCAAAAGGGCCGCGACACCAAAGAGCGCGGCCTGCGCAACTTCGGCATGACCAAGCCCGAGGGTTACCGCAAAGCCCTGCGTTTGATGAAGCTGGCCGAGAAGTTCAAGCTCCCTGTCTTCACGTTTGTAGACACCCCTGGCGCTTACCCCGGTATCGACGCTGAAGAGCGCGGACAGTCCGAGGCCATTGGTCGCAACATCTTTGAGATGGCGCAACTCGAAGTGCCCATCATCTCCACCATCATCGGTGAAGGCGGCTCCGGGGGCGCTTTGGCCATTGCGGTGGCCGATCAGGTGTTGATGCTGCAGTACTCGGTTTACTCGGTGATCAGCCCCGAAGGTTGCGCTTCCATTCTCTGGAAAACCGCCGAACGCGCCGAGGACGCGGCTGAGGCTTTGGGCATCACGGCGCACCGTCTTAAGGCCTTGGGTTTGGTCGACAAAATTGTCAGCGAACCCGTGGGTGGCGCCCATCGCGACCACGCGCAAATGGGCGTCCAGCTCAAACGCGCGCTGACCGAGGCCTACCGTCAAGTGGCCGATCTCAAGGTCAAAGAGCTGATCGAGCGCCGCCACGCGCGCCTCAACAGCTATGGCCGTTTTACCGACACCAAAGCCGACGCCAAGCGCTGAGGTGGGCCAGCGCGCCAACCCCTGCGCGGCGGCCTTGGCCGCTTGGGCTGTTGCGGCTCCTCCGTTCGATCTTCCCGTGGCGGTGGCTTTCAGCGGTGGGGCCGACTCCACGGCGCTGCTCTTGGCCTCGCATGCGCGTTGGCCGGGCAGGGTGGTCGCCTTTCACGTCCACCACGGTTTGCAAGCCGCCGCCGATGATTTCGAAGCTCATGTGCGGGCGCAGTGCCAACATTGGAGCGTGCCTTGCCACGTCGCCCACATCCAAGCCCATCATGGCGCTGGCGAAAGCCCAGAGGCCGCCGCCCGCGAAGGTCGTTACCGGGCGTTGGCCGATTTGGCCACAACCGTTGGGGCCGCTGTTGTGCTGCTGGGGCATCACGCGGACGATCAGGTCGAAACCTTCATGCTGGCTTTGAGCCGAGGCGCGGGTTTGCCGGGACTCTCGGCCATGCCCGCGAACCTTGAGCGCCACGGTGTTCGTTTTGCCCGGCCCATCCTGTCGGTGGACCCGCATGACTTAAGGGGTTGGTTGGCCGAGCAAGACGTGGCGGTGGTGCAAGACCCCACCAACGACGACACCACGTTCACCCGCAACCGCATTCGACAAGGCCTGCTGCAGGCTTGGCGGCGTGATTTTCCAGCGTATGCCAGCACCGTGGCGCGCAGCGCCGAACACGCGGCCCAAGCCCAGAGTTTGTTGGATGAATTGGCTCAAATTGATTTGCGGTTGGTGGGTTTGCCGCCGAGTATCTCCGGTTTGCAAACCTTGTCGGCCGCACGGCAAAGCAACGCCCTTCGGTATTGGTTGCGCAGCGAACACGCGGTGGCCCCCAGCCAAGCGCAGCTCAAGGCCTTGTTGGTGCAAATCCAAGCGTGCACCACCCGTGGCCACCACATTGCGCTGAAGGTCGGTCCGGGGGTGTTGGAGCGTCGTGGTCAGCTTTTGCAATACACAGCCCCACTATAATTGCCGGGCTTTTCAGCTGCGCCGCTGGCTATTTTGGCGACGCAAACCCCTTATCAGCAGACATCTCCCCATGGCTTTGATAGTTCACAAGTACGGCGGCACCTCCATGGGGTCCACCGAACGCATCCGCAACGTGGCCAAACGCGTGGCCAAATGGCACCGGGCCGGTCACCAAATGGTGGTGGTGCCCAGCGCCATGAGCGGCGAAACCAACCGCTTGCTCGCCTTGGCCAAAGAGTTGGCACCCGCACAACCTGGCACAGCTTACAACCGCGAGCTCGACGCCTTGGCCGCGACGGGCGAACAAGCCTCGTCGGCTTTGCTGGCGGTGGCTTTGCAAGCCGAAGGTATCGACGCCGTCAGCTACGCTGGCTGGCAAGTGCCCATCAAAACCAACAGCGCCTACACCAAGGCCCGTATCGAATCGATCGATGACGTGCGTGTGCGCGCCGATCTCACCGCGGGCAAAGTGGTCATCGTGACCGGTTTCCAAGGTGTGGACCCCGAGGGCAACATCACCACCTTGGGTCGTGGGGGTTCTGACACCTCGGCCGTGGCCGTGGCCGCGGCCCTCAAGGCCGCCGAGTGTTTGATCTACACCGACGTCGATGGCGTCTACACCACCGACCCGCGTGTGGTGCCCGAAGCCAAGCGCTTGGAGCGCGTGAGCTTTGAAGAGATGCTGGAGATGGCCAGCATGGGCTCCAAAGTCCTGCAAATTCGCTCGGTCGAATTTGCTGGCAAATACAAAGTGCCACTGCGTGTGCTCTCGAGCTTCACCCCGTGGGACATCGACTTGAATGAAGAAGCCAACTCTGGCACCCTGATCACTTTTGAGGAAGACGAAGACATGGAACAAGCCATCGTTTCGGGTATCGCGTTCAACCGCGACGAAGCCAAAATCTCGGTGTTGGGCGTGCCCGATACTCCCGGCATTGCGTACCAAATTCTGGGCGCCG
>CAZNWS010000113.1:0-2669 GCA_964576495.1 uncultured Hydrogenophaga sp.
CGAGCGTGTGGGCCAGCTGCAAACCGTGGCCTTGTCAAGCGCAGCCGAATGGATGGCCTTGCCCTTGGCCTGGGGCTTGACGGCCCCCACGGGTTTGCTCGGTGGCGACCACGCCGGTTACAGGGTCTACGCGTGTCGCGATGGGCGCGTGGCTTTAGCTGCACTCGAGCCCCACTTTGCACAAGCCCTGTGCGAGGCGATGGACTGGCCTTATGCGGGCATCGAAACCCTACACCAGCCGAGCACCCACCAAGCGATTCAAGCGTTCATGGCAAGTCACAGCCGTGCCGAGTTAGAGGCCTTGGCCGCCGCAAGGGACATTCCTCTGCACACCTTGGCTTGAAGCTCAGGTCTTCTTGCGTGGCACCTTGCTCGCCGTGCCCGAGCGAGGGGGTAGGCCGGTGTGTTGGGTCAAGAGTTGGCCTGACTTGACGACCTTCGCAGCGCGTTCGCTGGCTTTGGCCGGCGTGCTGTTTTTGCGGCGTGCACTTTGGTAGCCACCGTCGGTGAGCGGCTGGAAGGTAGGAATCAGGTGGTGTTTGCCGTTGCCGATCAGGTCGGCGCGGCCCATGGCCTTGAGCGCCTCGCGCAGCAGCGGCCAGTGGTTGGGGTCGTGGTAACGCAAAAAGGCTTTGTGCAGGCGGCGGCGTTTCTCACCGCGCACGATGTCGACCCGCTCGGCACGAGCGTCGCGGTGGATGCCTTTGAGCGGGTTGAGACCGCTGTGGTACATGGCCGTGGCGGTGGCCATGGGGCTCGGATAGAAGGTCTGCACCTGGTCGGCGCGGAAACCGTTTTTCTTGAGCCACACCGCGAGGTTCATCATGTCTTGGTCGCTGGTACCGGGATGGGCGGCGATGAAATACGGGATGAGGAACTGCTTTTTGCCGGCCTCTTCGCTGTACTTTTCAAACATCTGTTTGAACTTGTCGTAGCTGCCGATGCCAGGCTTCATCATCTTGGACAGCGGCCCGCTCTCGGTGTGCTCGGGCGCGATCTTCAGATAGCCGCCCACATGGTGCTGCACCAGCTCCTTCACGTATTCAGGGCTCTTGACGGCCAAGTCGTAGCGCAGACCAGAGCCGATCAAAATCTTTTTGATGCCTTTGAGTCCACGGGCGCGTCGGTAAATTTTGATGAGTGGGCCGTGGTCGGTGGTGAGGTTTTGGCAAATGCCGGGGTAGACGCAGCTGGGCTTGCGGCAGGCGGCTTCAATCTCGGGCGTTCGGCAGCCCAAGCGGTACATGTTCGCAGTGGGGCCGCCCAGGTCGCTGATGACGCCGGTGAAGCCTTCGACCTTGTCGCGGATGTCCTCGACCTCTTTGATGATGGATTCTTCAGACCGGCTCTGGATGATGCGGCCTTCGTGCTCGGTGATGGAGCAGAAGGTGCAGCCGCCAAAACAGCCGCGCATGATGTTCACCGAAAAGCGGATCATTTCCCACGCGGGGATTTTGGTCACGCCGTCGTGGCGGCCGTGTTCGTCGGCATAGGCCGGGTGCGGGCTGCGGGCGTAGGGCAGATCGAACACATAGTCCATCTCGGCCGTGGTCAGCGGAATGGGCGGCGGGTTGATCCACACGTCGCGCGCGGTGGTGCCCTCGCCGTGGGCCTGCACCAGCGCCCGCGCGTTGCCGGGGTTGGCTTCGACATGCAGGATGCGGTTGGCGTGGGCGTAGAGCACCGCGTCGCTCTTGACCTGCTCGTAGCTCGGCAGGCGAATGACGGTGCACTCGCGCGGCGGGCCCTTGCGCTTGAGGCTGGAGTTGGGCACAAATTGCAGCGGCTTCAAATCGCCCCGCGCCCGCGCGGACTCTGACGAGCCACCCTCATCCTTGGCGCAGCTCTGGCCTTGCGCCTGGGCCTGCTCGCTGGTGGTCAGGTAGGGATTGATGTGCGCCTCGACCGGGCCAGGCGTGTCCACTTCGGTCGAGTCGATCTCGAACCAGGCCTCAGAAGACGGATCGCCCGGGCGGCGGATGAAGGCGGTGCCGCGCACGTCGGTGATGCTCTCCACCGGCTCGCGTTTGGCCAGGCGGTGCGCCACCTCAATCAGGGCGCGTTCGGCGTTGCCGTAGAGCAGCAGGTCGCACTTGGCGGCCACCACCACTGAGCGGCGCACCTTGTCGCTCCAATAGTCGTAATGCGCGATGCGGCGCAAGCTGCCTTCGATGCCGCCCAGGATGATGGGCACGTCTTTGAAGGCTTCGCGGCAGCGCTGGCTGTAGACGATGGCGGCGCGGTCGGGGCGTTTGCCGCCCACGTCGCCGGGGGTGTAGGCGTCGTCGCTGCGGATTTTGCGGTCCGCCGTGTAGCGGTTGATCATGGAATCCATGTTGCCCGCGGTCACGCCCCAAAACAGGTTGGGTTTGCCCAAGGCTTTGAAGGGCTCGGCGCTTTGCCAGTCGGGCTGGGCGATGATGCCCACGCGAAAGCCTTGCGCTTCGAGCACCCGGCCCACCACCGCCATGCCAAAGCTGGGGTGGTCCACATAGGCGTCGCCGGTCACCAAAATGATGTCGCAGCTGTCCCAACCCAGGCGCTCCATTTCGGCCCGGCTCATGGGCAAAAAAGGCGCTGTGCCGAAACGTTTGGCCCAATACGGTTTGTAGCTCGTGATGGGCTTGGCGTTGCGCGCGAAAAAAGAGACGTCGATGGGGGCGTTCATG
>CAZNWS010000113.1:2769-5323 GCA_964576495.1 uncultured Hydrogenophaga sp.
GGCTTGGCCACCGCCAAAAAATTCGCCCAAGAAGGCGCCACGGTGGTGATTTGTGACGTCAAGGCCGAGGCGGTGAACGCGGCCGTGGCCGAATGCCAAGTCTTGGGCGCTCAGGCCGAAGGCCACACCATGGACGTGACCCAGCGCGATCAGGTGGATGCGGTCGTGGCCGCGGTGTTGGCGCGCCACGGGCGCATCGACGTCTTGGTCAACAACGCCGGCATCACCCAAGACGCCCGCTTGCAAAACATGACCCAAGAACAATTCGACCGCGTGATCGACGTCAACCTGCGCGGTGTGTTCCATTGCGCGCAGGCCGTGGCCCACCACATGGTCGCGCAAGGCCGTGGGGTGATCCTCAACGCCTCCTCGGTGGTCGGCATCTACGGCAACTTTGGCCAGACCAATTACGCCGCGAGCAAGTTCGGCGTGATCGGCTTCACCAAGACCTGGAGCCGCGAACTCGGCCCCAAAGGCGTACGCGTGAACGCCGTGGCACCGGGCTTCATCGCCACGCCCATCTTGAACACCATTCCCGAGAAGGTCATCGCCGAAATGGCCCAACGCGTGCCCTTGCGCCGCTTGGGCCAACCCGAAGAAATTGCCAACGTCTACGCCTTCTTGGCCAGCGACGAGGCGAGTTACATCAACGGCGAGGTGATCGAAGTCTCCGGCGGGATGACGGTGTGAGTAAGACCCCTGCTTTGGCTCGCCCGGCCTCGCGTCGGGCTTTGTTTTGGACCTTCACCGCGTTGGCTTTACAAGGCTTCGGTGGCGTATTGGCCATCGTGCAGCGCGAGATGGTCGAACACAAACGCTGGATGACGCGCGAGCAATTCGTGGACGACTGGGCGGTGGCGCAAATCCTGCCCGGCCCCAATGTGGTCAACCTCTCGCTCATGATCGGCGACCGCTATTTCGGCTGGACCGGGGCCGCCGCCGCGGTGGCCGGCATGCTCATGGCCCCGCTGTTGGTCATGCTGGGTGTGGTGGTGCTCTACAGCACCGTGGCGCAAACGGCGCTGGCACAAGGCGCCTTGCGCGGCATGAGCGCGGTCGCGGCGGGGCTGATCATCGCCACTGGCATGAAACTCTTGGGCGCTTTGGTCAAGAACCCCATGGGTTTGTGGGTGTGCAGCGCTTTGGCCGCCCTGACCTTCGTGGCCGTGGCCTTGCTGCGCTGGCCACTGGTGTGGGTGCTGTTGGGCTTGGGGGGCGTGGCCTGTGTGTGGGCCTACCGCTTGCTGAGCCCAGGCGATGGAGACGCGGCATGAACGCGCTCGAAGCCTGGGGCCAGAGCACCTTGTGGTGGCCTTTGTTTTTGCACTTCGCGGCGCTGTCGTTGTTGGCCGTGGGTGGCGCCATCACCACCGCACCGGACATGCACCGCTACCTTGTGGGTGAACAAGCGTGGCTGAGCGAGGCGCAGTTCAACGCCTCCATCGCTTTGTCACAAGCCGCACCGGGCCCCAATGTGTTGTTCGTGGCCTTGCTGGGCTGGCACGTCGGGCTCAACGCGGGCGGCGGTGTGGGCCCGGGGGCTTGGGCTTGGGCCTTGCTGGGCGTGTTGGTGACGATGGTGGGCACGCTGCTGCCCTCGACCGTGCTGACATTTGCTGCCACGCGCTGGGCGCACCGCAACCGCGAACGGCGCGTGGTGCGTGCCTTCAAAGCCGGCATGGCGCCGATCGTGATTGCGCTGCTCATGGCCACGGGCTGGGTGCTCAGCAGCGCCCACAGCAACCCCGCCGAAGACTGGCGCTTGTGGCTGCTCACGGTGGTGATCACTGTGGTGGTGTGGCGCACGCGGGTGCCGCTGCTGTGGCTGATCGCCGCGGGCGCGGGCTTGGGCATGCTGGGCTGGGTCTGACCGATCAACTGGGTGCCTGCAAGCGGCGCCCCAAAAAAACCGTGGCCACCACCGCCAAGGCAAATCCCAACGTCAACGCGTCGAGGGGTTCGCCCAACAGCGGCACGGCGGCGGCGATGCTGATGAAGGGTTGAAACAATTGCAATTGGCTCACGCGCAGCGCTCCGCCCAAGGCCAAGCCACGAAACCAAGCGAAGAAGCCGGCCCACATTGAAAACACGCCGACATAGGTCAGCGCCCACCAGGATTCAGTCCGAATGGCGTGTTCGGGCCATGTCCACCACGCCATGGGCAAAGCCACGGGCAACGCCATGACACAGACCCAGCTGATGACCCGTTCGGCCCCCAAGGCAGGCGTGACTTGTGCGCCAGCCACGTAGCCCAAGGAAGCGGCCACCACCGCACCGACCAAGAGGGCGTCGGCCCAGACCCATCCACCGTGCCCAACACCCTCACCTTGGGCACGCAACAGGCTGTAGAAAGCCACCAATGCGCTGCCCAAAACAGCAAACACCCAAAACCCCAATCTGGCCCGCTGATGCAGCAACGCAGCCGCAGCGGCGGCCGTGGCCAGTGGCAAGAGGGCCGTGATGACCGCCGCGTGACTCGCACTCACCGACCGCAGCGCCCAGGCCAGCAGCAAGGGATAACCCAACGCATTGCCCAGCAGCGACAAACCCAGCC
>CAZNWS010000114.1:0-5123 GCA_964576495.1 uncultured Hydrogenophaga sp.
CTGAACAGATTCGCGCCACCGTTGCTTCATATCTTGGTGCCAGTGAGAATCAATAGCGCACCTTCGTATCATGTTTGGTGCAAACTGCTTAACTGCGTGGAAGTCTTTGACGATTCCAGTCTCAGGCCATCACTCGGCTGCGAAGCGCTTCTTGAGCCAGCAAGTTGATGCTTTTTCCTTCGGCCTGTGCAGCGATGGCGAGCTGTTCGTGCAACTCAGGCGAAATGCGCAAGTTGAACTTGCCTGAGAAATGCTTTCGAGGCTCGATGCCTTTTTCTTCGCAAACCTCAAGAAAAACTTGCAGGGATTTTTTGAATTCGGTCCGCAGCTCTTTGGGGTTCTTCCCGTAAAAGTCCGCGCCACCGTTCAGGCCGAGAATTTCACCGCGAAAAAGATCCAGCTCAGCGTCGTATTCAATCTTGGCGTGATAGCCGTCCAAGGTCATGACGTTCATGGTTGTACTCCGTGTTGTTCAAGCCATTTGCGAACGCTGGCAACAGCGCCTTTGTCGGTGTCGGGTGATGGGTGTGGTCGATGGAAAACACGCACCTCGCCAAACAACACAACGGCAACACGACTGCCTTCACGCTCGCTCACCTCGGCACCCAGCTCTTCGAACAAGCCTTCAACGTCGCGCCACTGAACATTGGCGCTGGTCGGTCTTGCAAAGATGAGCTCTAACGTGCGTTGGTGTTTTCGCTTCATGCCTGAATGGTACCGATATTTGGTACCTTAATCAAGGTGATTCAGGCTAAGGCCGATCCCGCCCCGCCTCCACCTCAGTCTTGGCCAAGCGGTTTTCGTGCCGCAGCAAGAACAAGCCCGAGGCCATGACGACCACGGCGCCCAGCCACACCGACGCGCCGGGCAGGCTTTGCCAGATCAACCAGTCCAGCCCCGCGCCCCAGGCCAGGGCGCTGTATTCAAAGGGTGCAACGGCCGAGGCTTGGCCGTGGCGAAAAGCTTCGGTGATGGCTAACTGGCCAATAAAGCCGGTGACGGCCAAGCCCAGCAGCAAGGCCGTGTGTTCGGCGCGCAGCGGCACCCAGTCGGGCCAAGCCAACAGGCCAGCACCCACGGCCATGAACACCATCATCCACAGCACCAAACTCTCGGCGCTGTCGGTGCGGCTGGCCAGCCGCCCGCTCACGGCGGCCACGGCGTAACAGGCCGCGGCCGCCAAGGCCGCCGCACCGCCACCCGACACCAGTTGCGCCCAAAAGTCGCCGCCCGCGTGCTGCGGTTGCAAGGCGATGATCACGCCCGCAAAACCACCCGCGATGGCCCACCAATGCGCCCGCGCCACCCGCTCGCCCAGCACGGGCGTGGACAGCAGCGCGATCAACAAAGGCGCAATAAAAAACAAGGTGTAGGTGGTGGTCAGCGGCAGCTCGCGCACCGAGGCGGTGAAGAGCGTCAGCATGGCAATGCCCAGCACGCCGCGCAGCAGGTGCAACGGCCAGCGGATGCGCCACACCGTGTGCCAGCGTTGGCGCAGCGCGATGTACACGACCACCAGCGGCAGCGCGGTCAGCCCGCGCAGCGCCGCAATTTGCAGCACCGGGTAGTGGTCGGCCAGTTGTTTGAGTACCGCGTCCATGAGCGCAAAAAACAGCATCGCCACCAACATGGCCAAGATGCTGCGGACATTGCCGCTCATGGGCGCACGGTTCATTGACGCTGGGGTTCGGCGGCGCTGTTGCCGGCGTAAATCAGGGGCAGGGTCAGCACCGACAGCGCGAACTTCACGACCATGTTGAAGACAAAGATGTCCCACACCACCTCGTTGGGCATTTCGCCGTAGAAGGCGATCAGGCAGAACAAGGCGCTGTCCAAGGGCACGCTGACGGCGTTCGACACCAGCACCCGCGCCCACAGGCGTTGCTGGCCCATGCGGTTGACGAACCACTGGTACACCTCGGTGTCGAGCAATTCGCTGAGCACCTCGGCCACGATGGACGCCAAGACGATGCGCCACACGGGGGTCAGGACGGCGGCGAAGGCCACGCCCAAGTCCATGCCGTCGGGGCCGCTGCCGGCCCAACCGGCGTCGCTCTGCACCCAAGCCGCGCCCATCAGGTACAGCGCCATGAAGACGTTGATGCCGGCGGCGGTGAAGATGATGGTTTGCGCCGCGCGTTTGCCCATCAGCTTGTGGATGAGGTCGCGCAGCGTGAAGGTCAGCGGGTAGATGAAGGTGCCCATGTCCACCGCCCAGCCACCGACTTGGCCGATTTTCAGGCTGGCGATGTCGGCCATCATTTGTGCAGCGATGTAGCTGCACAGCACGATGACGGCGAGGTGGGAGAACGAGGGAGCGGGGGTGGCCTGCGCAGGGCTTGCCGAATGAACGTTGTTCATTTTTTTATCCTTGGTGATGGAACAAGTGCGCCCCAGAATGGGGCGCGGGGGTCTGGATTGTCGCAGATCAGCCGTGAGGATCAGCCATGAAGATCGTCGTTGCGCGCGATGCTCAGCAAGTGCGCCAGCACCTGCGGGTGGTGGCGCTGGTTGTGGCGGTGCCACAGGGCGATGAGGCCCATGAAGCCCGCCACCAATACACCGAAAGCGGTGATGGCCGCAAAGGCCGACAGGCCCCAAGCGGTGGAGGCGCTGTAGAGCGCACCCAAGCCCAAGATGCAGGCCTGTTCGTTGAAGTTTTGCACCGCGATCGAGCGGCCCGCGCCCATGAGGTTATGGCCACGGTGTTGCAGCAAGGCGTTCATGGGCACGACCAAGAAGCCGCCCAAGCCACCCAGCAAAACCAAGAAGGGCGCAGCCACCCACACGTTGTCGATGAAGTTCATCAAAATCACCAACAAGCCCATGCCGATGCCCAGCGGGATCACGCGGGTGGCTTGGTCCAAGCGCATGCGCACGGAGGCGACCACCGCCCCCACGGCGGTGCCGATGGCCACCACGCCCACCAAGCTCGATGCTTGTGTGGTGCTGTAGCCCAAGGCCGCGCCGGCCCAAGCCAACACGATGTAGCGCAGGTTGCCCGACACGCCCCAAAACAGGGTGGTGGTGGACAGGGAGATTTGGCCCAAGCGGTCGCGCCACAGGCGCAGGTTGCAGTCCCAAAAATCGGGCAAGAGCACCAAGGGGTTCCGGGGCATGGGCCGAGGGGCCACGCCGGTCAGTGGGATGCGCAGGTTGTAGAACGAGGCCAAGAGGTAGACCAAGACCAAGCTGGCGATGGCGGCTTTGGCCACCCAAACGCTTTCCACGGGTTCTGCGCTGAGATGGGTCAGGGCTTGCGTCATCCACGGGCCCACCAACTGGCCGCCCAACAAGACGCCCAAGATGATGGAGGCGATGGTCAGGCCTTCGATCCAGCCGTTGGCCTTGACCAATTGGGAGGGCAGCAGCAGCTCGGTCAAGATGCCGTACTTGGCGGGCGAATAGGCCGCCGCGCCCAAGCCGACCAGGGTGTAGGCCAGCAGCGGGTGCACGCCCACGAGCATGAGCAAACAGCCCACCACCTTGATGGCGTTGCTGATGAACATGACCCGACCTTTGGGCATGGCGTCGGCAAACGCCCCCACAAACGGAGCCAACACCACATAAAACAGCGCGAACAAGGGCACCAGGGCGGCGCTTTGCCAATCGGGCGCCCCGCTCGAACGCAGCAGGGCGATGGCCACGACGAACAGGGCGTTGTCGGCCAGCGAGCTGAAAAACTGCGCCGTCATGATGGTGTAGAAGCCGCGCTTCATGGCAATGAATGTTCTGATGGGCCTGGACAGGCTGAAAGGAAAGGCGGCGGTTTTGTGCGAAAGTTGGCGTCTCAACTGGGGAGACGCTGGGTTATAGCACGCAGCCCCTCCTTGACAACCGCCATTTTGGCGGGTGCTTTTTCTCGCAAGGCCTTCCATGCCACGTCCGATCCTCGCCACCGTTCACCTCGATGCCCTGCGCCACAACCAAGCGCGGGCCCGCGAAGCCGCCCCCGACGCCCGCGTGTGGGCGGTGGTCAAAGCCAACGCCTATGGCCACGGCATCGAGCGCAGCTTTGATGGCCTGCGCGGCGCCGACGGTTTTGCCTTGCTCGACTTGGACGAGGCCAGCCGCGTGCGCGCCTTGGGTTGGCGTGGCCCCATCTTGCTGCTCGAAGGCGTGTTCGAGCCGCGCGACCTCGAGCTGTGCTCGCGCTGGCAGCTGTGGCACACGGTGCACTGCAGCGAACAAATCGACTGGCTGGCCGCGCACAAAACCCAGCAAGGCCACCGCGTGTTCCTCAAACTCAACAGTGGCATGAACCGCCTGGGCTTCACGCCGCAGGCCTACCGCTCGGCTTGGTCGCGCTTGCAAGCGTTGCCGCAGGTCGAAGAGATCTCGCACATGACGCACTTCAGCGACGCGGACGGCCCCAAGGGCATTGCCCACCAAGTGGCGCTGTTCGAAGCCACCACCGCCGACCTCAGCGGCGAGCGAACCCTGAGCAACAGCGCGGCCACCCTGCGACACGCCTGCAGCGCCGACTGGGTGCGCTTGGGCATCGCGGGCTACGGCAGCGCGCCCGACCACCCCGCCCGTACCGCTCAGGACTGGGGCTTGATGCCCGCCATGAGCTTGACCAGCCGGGTGATTGGCCTGCAGTCGCTGCAAGCGGGCGACACCGTGGGCTACGGCTCGACCTTCACCGCCCCCGAGGCCATGCGCATCGGCGTGGTGGCCTGCGGGTATGCCGATGGTTACCCGCGCCACGCGCCCACGGGCACGCCGGTGCTGGTCGGTGGCGTGCGCACCCGTGTGGTGGGCCGGGTGAGCATGGACATGATCACCGTGGACCTGACGCCGCTGGAGGCTGCGGGCGTGCCGGTGGGCGTGGGCACCGAGGTGGTCTTGTGGGGCCGCGGGGCAGAGGGCGCACACTTGCCGGTGGACGAGGTCGCCCAGTCCGCCGGGACCATCGCCTACGAACTCTTGTGCGCGGTAGCGCCCCGGGTGCCTTTTGCGGTGGACAACGCATGATTTGACATACCCTAGGGGGTATATGTTAGACTCTCGCCAACCAGGGAGTACGGACCATGTTTTCAGTTTTGAACAATCGCCAGCGTCGCACCAGCGCCATGGCAGTGGCTTTGTTGGCGGTGGGCGCTTTGAGCGCTTGCTCGAGT
>CAZNWS010000115.1:0-2907 GCA_964576495.1 uncultured Hydrogenophaga sp.
AGATCAACGGCTTGCCCCCTGAGGACAACAAGCACAAGATCATGTTCGAGAACTTAACGCCGCTGTTCCCCAAGGAGCAGATGCGTTTGGAGCGCGACATCAAGACCGATGAAAACATCACCGGACGGGTGATCGACATCATCGCCCCCATCGGCCGCGGCCAACGCGCTTTGGTCGTGGCTCCGCCCAAGAGTGGCAAAACGGTCATGATGCAACACATCTGCCACGCCATCACCGCCAACCACCCCGAGGTGGAGTTGATGGTGTTGTTGGTCGACGAGCGCCCCGAAGAGGTGACCGAGATGCAGCGCACGGTGCGCGGCGAAGTCATCGCCTCGACGTTTGATGAACCTGCCGCACGCCACGTGCATGTGGCCGAGATGGTCATCGAGCGCGCCAAGCGCTTGGTGGAACTTAAAAAAGACGTGGTGATTTTGCTGGACTCCATCACCCGTTTGGCCCGCGCTTACAACAACGTCTTGCCCTCCTCGGGCAAGGTGCTGTCGGGCGGCGTGGACTCCAACGCTTTGCAGCGGCCCAAACGTTTCTTTGGTGCGGCTCGCAAGATCGAAGAAGGCGGCTCGCTGACCATCATCGCCACCGCCTTGGTCGACACCGGCAGCCGCATGGACGAGGTGATCTTTGAAGAGTTCAAAGGCACCGGTAACTGCGAAATCCACTTGGATCGCCGTTTGTACGAAAAACGCGTCTTCCCCTCCATCCAGCTCAACCGCAGCGGGACGCGACGCGAAGAGCTGCTGCTGCAGCCAGAAATCTTGCAAAAGACCCGTATCCTGCGCCAATTCATGTACAACATGGACGAAATCGAGGCCATGGAGATGGTGTTGAAGAGCATGAAAGCCACCAAAAACAACTCCGAATTCTTCGACATGATGCGCCGCGGCGGCTGACCCTCGCCTTCGTCGTATAATCCGAAGCTTTGCAACTCGCGACAAGTACCGTGAAACGGTTTCACGGCGGCTGCCGCACCTGACCCCAAGGAATACCGCCATGAAAGAAGGCATCCACCCCGATTACCGCGACGTTTGTTTCGTCGACCTCTCCAACGGCTTCAAATTCGTGACCCGTTCGTGCGTCAACGCCAAAGAAACCATCAAGATGGAAGACGGCCGCGAACTGCCTTTGTTCAAGTTGGATACCTCCAGCGAGTCGCACCCCTTCTACACCGGCACCCAAAAGAGCGTGGACAACATGGGTGGCCGCGTCGAGCGCTTCCGCAACCGTTACGCCAAGGCCCCTGCGGCCAAGTGATCGGTGGTTCGAACACCGCACAACGTGTGGTGCCGACACAAAAAACAGCCGGTCGACGGCTGTTTTTTTTTGCGCCGTGTTTCCTTGTTAAGCTCTCAACCCTGTGAACGCCCCTTCGCCCTCCATCGTCAGCCGATCCGCTGCCTCGCGATTGCCGCGCTGGGTGTTGTGGTGCTTTGTCTTGGCTTACATCCTCCCTGGGTTTTTGGGGCGTGAGCCTTGGAAAGACCACGATGCCGTGGCTTTTGGTGTCATGCACGACATGGCCATGGGTTTGACGGATTGGTGGGCACCCACGCTCTTGGGCTTGCCCGTGGAACACACCGGCTGGCTTCACCATTGGCTGGGGGCGATCTTCATCGGCTTGTGGCCCGAACAAGCCTTGTGGATGGCCCGGTTGCCTTTCATGGGTTTGCTGCTGATCACCATGACATCGACGTGGTGGAGCGTCTACCATTTGGCGCGATTGCCTGCAGCCCAACCGGTGAGTTTTGCCTTTGGGGGCGAAGCCGATCCTCACGACTACGCCCGCACCCTGGCCGATGCTGGTCTGCTGGCGCTCATGGCCTGCTTGGGGTTGGCACAAATGTCGCACGAAACCTCGGCAGATGCTGTGCGTCTGGCCATGGTTTGCGTCATGTTCATGACCGCCAGTGCCCTGACCCGGCCCACCATCACGTCCCCCATTCGAACACCGGTGTTGTGGACCTTGGGGTTGCTCGGCCTGATCCTCAGTGGTGCGCCTTGGATGGCGTTGGGGCTGAGCATCGGCTTGCTCAGCGCCGCGGCATGGGCCCGCCCACAGGTGCCCCAAAGCAACTGGGGCCCCAACGTCGCAGCCAATCCCCTACCGTGGCGATGGGCCGTGGGCACATCGATCGTGGTTTTGCTGCTGTCTGCGGTGTCCGGTTTGTTTCGCTGGCCAGGTGTTTATCCCTTGCAAACGGCCAACGATGTTTGGGCGTTTGGCCGATTGTTGGTATGGTTCAGTTGGCCGGCTTGGCCTTTGGTCCTGTGGGCCTTGTGGCGCTGGCGCCAACAATGGCTCAGCGGTCATGTCCTCCAACCCTTGATGGTGATCGGTTTGATGATCGCCGTGGCCGCTTGGAGCCCCTACCGAGACCGGGCTTTGTTGCTGGCCTTACCCGCCTTGGCCACCTTGGCCGCCTTTGCCCTGCCGACCTTGCGTCGCAGTCTCTCAGCACTGATCGATTGGTTCACCCTGTTGTTCTTCAGTGCGTGTGCGCTCATCATTTGGGTCGTCTGGGTGGCCATGCAAACCGGTTTTCCCGTCAAAACCGCGCAAAACGTGGAACGCTTGGCGCCCGCGTTTGAGATTACTTTTTCTTGGCTACAACTGTTGCCGGCCGTATTCGCCACCGTGGCTTGGCTGGCCGTATTGGCTTGGCGGGTGGGCCGACACACCTCGGTTTTGTGGAAGAGCATGGTGTTGCCAGCGGCCGGCGCGACCATGTCGTGGCTGTTGCTGATGAGCTTGTGGCTGCCTTTGGTGGACCATGGCCTGAGTCACGGCCCCCAATCGCGTGCGGTTTTGGCGCTGGTGAAAGAATCTCAACGCTGTGTCTTGGTCGATCGACTCACCACGGCACAGCTTCATGGCTTGCGGTTTTACAC
>CAZNWS010000115.1:2917-5120 GCA_964576495.1 uncultured Hydrogenophaga sp.
CGTTGAGTTTGCACCGCTTACAAGACAAATCGGTCAGCACCGATTGCCAAACCTTGTTGGTTTCACCCAGCGCCCACAGCACTTTGCACCAACGCGTGGATTTGGCACAGTGGACCTTCACCAAGGCGGTCAAGCGTCTGGGACGCACCCGAGACGATATCTTGGTTTATTCACGCAACCCCGAGTCGTCGCGCTGACGCACCCGAACCGATGGCAACACCAGGGAGAAGGTTGACCCCTCTCCCACCACCGATTGCACATCGAACCCCCCACCATGACGCTGCACCACGTGTTTGACGATGGCCAGCCCCAAGCCAGTACCGCCTGTTTCGCGTGAACGGCTGCGGTCCACGCGGTAAAAGCGCTCTGTCAGGCGGGGCAAATGCTCGGCCGCGATACCCGGTCCACTGTCGCTGACAAAAAAAGTGGCGCTGCCATCGGCATTCCATCGCCAACCGGCTTCGATGCGTCCACCCGGTGGTGTGTAACGCACGGCGTTGCTCAGGAGGTTGGACATGGCGCTGAGCAGTTCGCTTTTGGATCCAGAGACCTGGCCTGTCCCATGACCCACAGCCTCAATGGTGTGCGCCGGCTGAGCAATCGCTTGCGACAAACCCTTGGCCTCTTGGAGCGCGTGTCCCAACAACTCTTGCATGGACATCCAATCCGCCGTGCCGGGGACTGGGCTGCCCTCTAACCGAGACAGGGTCAACAAATCGCTCACCAAGGTTTGCATGCGCTGCGCTTGCTGACTCATGAGGCCCAAGTAGCGTTGCCGGTCGTTGTCCTCCAACGGCACGGTTTGCATGGTTTCGACAAAACCACTGAGCACCGTCAGCGGTGTGCGAATTTCGTGCGAAACATTGGCCACGAAATCTCGCCGCATGGCCTCGGCCAGCTGAACGGCCGTCACATCCCGGGTCAACATGAGTTTGCGTTTTTTGCCGTAAGGGTGGATTTGCACCGAAATTTGTGTCGACTGACCCGCACGAGCGCCGGGGCCCAGAATCTGCACCTCACGCTCAAAATCTTTGTGTTTGAGGTAATGACTGAACTCGGGCTGGCGGACCAAGTTGCGCACGTATTGACCCACGTCGCGCTGGGGATCAAAACCCAGTTGGCTGGCAGCGGTCAGGTTGGCCCATTCGATTCGCCCCTGCGAGTCCAGCAAAACCAAACCATTGGGAGACGCTTGAATCGCAGACAAAAAGTCTTCTAAGCGATCGTCGCTGTTTTGTACTTTTTTTTCGTGCTTTTTGATGAGTTTGCGGCTGCGCTCAACGACTTCCGCCCAAACGCCCGAAAGCACGGGGGCCCGCTGAGCCTCGCCTTTGTTGAGCCAGTCCAACACGCGCCGTGCACGCAGTCCGTCCCAAAGCACCCAAACCAAAGCGCCCAACAAAGCACCCGAAAAAGCCCAAGCGGGATCGTCCAAGGCCCAGCCCCAAACGCCGCCCAAAGCCACGAGCAGCATCAACTCCAAAGCACGCTGGGTCATCGGGTGCTGCCAGGCGAACCTTGAATCGTCAATCGGTAACCAGCGCCGCGGACCGTTTCCACCATGGCCGCGGCTTCGCCCAAGGCTTCTCTCAATCGCTTGATGTGCACATCCACGGTCCGCTCCTCGATGTAAACGTGGTCACCCCACACTTTGTCGAGTAGCGTACCACGGGCATGCACACGTTCGGCATGGGTCATGAGGTAGTGCAACAGCTTGAACTCGGTTGGACCAAGCTTGCACTCTTGGCCTCGGAACAACACCCGGTAGGTGGCAGCATCCAAATGCAATTCACCGATTTGGACCGATTCACTCACGATTTGTGGCGCGCGCCGACGAAGCACCGCTCGGATACGCGCCAAGAGTTCTTGCGTGGAAAAAGGCTTGGTGATGTAGTCGTCAGCCCCGGCATCCAAGCCTTGGACCTTGTCCGCCTCATCGCTGCGTGCGGTCAACATCAAAATGGGCACTCCCTTGGTGCGTTCGTGTTGACGCCAGCGACGGGCCAAGACAGCGCCACTGTCACCAGGCAACATCCAGTCGAGCAAGATCACGTCGGGCAACACGTCGTCGAGTTCGCGCTGCGCCACCACACCGTCGGGCGCCACGGTGGGCGCAAAGCCGTTGTGGCGCAGGTTGACCGCGATCAGCTCAGCGATCGCGGGTTCGTCCTCGACCACCAAGACACGGGGGAGTTTTCTCATC
>CAZNWS010000116.1:0-5118 GCA_964576495.1 uncultured Hydrogenophaga sp.
CGCCACTTTGCGGGTGATCATGGCCAAAGGGAAATTCCAGGGGGTGATGGCTGCACACACGCCGATGGGTTGTCGCATCACCATGAGGCGTCGGTTGTTGTCGAAGGTGGGCAGTGTTTCACCATTGACTCGCTTGGCTTCTTCGGCAAACCACTCCACAAAGCTGGCCCCATAGGCCACTTCGCCTTTGGCTTCAGCCAAGGGCTTGCCTTGCTCGCTGGTCATGATTCGGGCCAAATCGTCTTGGTGTGCCATGAGCAAGTCGAACCACTTGCGCAGCAGTTGACTGCGGACTTTGGCGGTGGTTTGGCGCCAGGCTGGCCACGCCCGGTTGGCGGCGTCAATGGCGGCAGTGGCCTCTGCCGAGCCCAAGCAGGCCACATCGGCCAAATGCGCGCCGGTGGCAGGATCGGTGACGGCAAAGCGGCTGGGCCCGCTGATCCATTGACCGTCAATCAACGCGTTGGTTTTGAGCAGGGTGGGGTCTTTGAGTTGGGATAGGGGAGAAGTGCTCATGGTGAAAGTCTTTTAAAAATCAATGAAACAAAAACAGCATCAACGGTACGCCACGCCAGGCAAGACGCACAGCATTTCAAACAAAAGGTTGGCGCCGAGCAACGCAGTGTTGCCGCTGGTGTCGTAGGCCGGAGAGACCTCAACCAAATCGCCGCCCACCAAGTTCAGACCACGACAACCACGGATGATCTCGAGGGCTTGCGGCACGCTCAGACCGCCGATCTCGGGCGTGCCCGTGCCGCCGGCGAACGAGGGGTCGATGCCGTCGATGTCAAAGCTCAGGTAAGTGGGGGTGTTGGGGCCGATGCGCTCGCGGATCTGCCCCATCAGCGGCGCCAGCGATTGGTACCAGACTTCGTGCGCTGGCACGATGGTGAAGCCTTGTTGGCGCGGCCAGTCAAAGTCCTCTGCCGAATAACCGCTGCCGCGCAAACCAATTTGCCAGACTTTGTCGCCTTGCAACAGGCCTTCTTCCACAGCGCGGCGAAACGGTGTGCCGTGGGCGATGCGCTCGCCAAACATATCGGGGTTGACGTCGGCGTGCGCGTCCACGTGGATCATGGCCACGGGGCCATGTTGGGCCTTGATGGCACGCAGGATCGGCAGCGCGATCGTGTGGTCGCCACCCAGGGTCAAAGGAATGCAACCCGCGGCCAAGATGGGCCTGTAGTGGCGCTCGATGATGTCGACCGACTTGAGCAGGTTGTAAGTGTTGATCGGCACATCGCCCAAATCGGCCACTTGCAAGGTGTCAAAAGGGGCTGCCCCAGTGGCCATGTTGTAGGGGCGGATGAGGCAAGACTCGGCGCGGATTTGGCGCGGACCAAAACGAGCGCCGGGGCGGTGGCTGGTGCCGATGTCCAAAGGCACGCCCACAAAACCGGCGTTCAGGCCTTGTGGCGACTCGGCCATGGGCAAGCGCATCATCGAGGCCATGCCGCCAAAACGGGGCATCTCATTGCCCCCCAAAGGTTGATTGAAGTGGCTCATGGGGTGTGCTTTTGACGGCCGCGCAACCACTCCAAGGTGAGCATGAGCGCGGTGGTGAACAGGATCAAGAGGGTGGCCACGGCGGCGATGGTGGGAGAGATGTTTTCGCGGATGCCGGTGAACATTTGGCGCGGCAAGGTCACTTGCTCGGGACCGGCCAAGAACAGCGTGACCACCACCTCGTCGAACGAGGTGGCAAAGGCGAACAGTGCCCCCGAGATCACGCCAGGCGCGATGACCGGCAGCGTGACTTTGAAAAAAGTATGCAGTGGGCTGGCGCCCAAACTCAGGCTGGCCTTGACCAGGTTGTGATTGAAGTTTTGCAGAGTGGCCAAGACGGTGGTCACCACAAACGGCGCGCCCAGGGCTGCGTGCACCAGGACCAAGGCCAAGTAGGAGTCGCTCAAGCCCCACTGAGCAAACACCAAATACGTGGCGACACCCACCACCACGATGGGCACGACCATGGGCGAGATCAACAAACCGTTGATGAAGCCCTTGCCCCAAAAACGACCACCGGCCAAACCCATGGCGGCCAAGGTGCCCAAGACCGTGGCCAAAAGCGTGGCCAAGGGCGCGATGATGAAACTGTTTTTGGTCGCACGAGCCCATTCGTCGGAGGCCCACATCTCTTCGTACCAGCGCAGCGACCAGCCTTCAATGGGGTAAGCCAAAAACGAACTGTCGCTGAACGACAGCGGGATGATCACCACGATGGGCAGGAGCAAAAATACCAGCGCTAGGATGCCCGACACGCGAAGGGCCAGCCAACCCAAGATGTCCAACGGGGTGTAGTAAGCGGGAAAACGGGTGCGTTTGAACATGATCAGCCCAGGCTCAATTCGGCTTTGGCCACGCGCCGGTACAGCGCATACAAAATCAGTGTGGTGCTGAGCAAGACCCCGCCCAAGGCGCAGGCCATGCCCCAGTTGACTTCCACGTTGGTGTACTGCGCCACGTAGTAGCTCAGCATCTGGTCGGCCGCGCCGCCCAGCAAGGCTGGCGTCACGTAGTAACCAATGGCGGTGATGAACACCAACAAACAACCCGCGGCCACACCGGGGTAGGTTTGCGGCAGGTAGACCCGGGCAAAGGCAAACAGCGGCGGGCTGCCCAAGGAGATGGCTGCGCGCATGTAGTTGTTGGGCACCGACTTCATGACGCTGTACAGCGGCAAGATCATGAAGGGCAAGAGGATGTGCACCATCGCGATGATCACGCCCAAGCGGTTAAAAAGCAAAGGCACGGGCGTGTCAGTCGCGCCGATGAACATCAAGAAGCGGTTGATCAGGCCGTTGTTTTGCAAGAGCACGATCCAAGCCGCGATGCGAACGAGCACCGAGGTCCAAAACGGCAGCAAGACCAAGATCAGCAAGACGTTGGCTTGCCGTTCGCTCAAGGTGCTGAGCCAATAGGCCAAGGGGTAACCGATCAGCAAGGCCAATAGGGTGACGGTGGTGCTGATCTCGAATGTGCGGATCAAGATGGTGCGAAATGCGGCTTCGTCTTTGCCAACAGCCACGATGTCGCCTTGCGCGGAGCGTTTGAGGTCGATGGCGGTGAGCAGGTAATCGGGGGTCCAGCGTTTGCTGTTTTTGGCAATGGCTTGCCAGAATTCGGGCTCTTCCCAGCGCGGGTCGAGGTCAATCAGCGTTTGGCGTGCGCTCGCCGGCGTGGCGGGCTGTTCGGTGGGCAGGGCGCGGTAGGTGCCCATGATCAAGGAACGCGCACCGGGCGCTTCACTGTTGAGGCGGCGTGCCAACACGCCGGCATCGGAGGCTTCTTCAATGGTCGACAAGTCTTGCATCAACGCTGCAAAAGCCGCATCGCTGGGCAAGCCTTGCCGATCCCAATCGGCCAAGGCCTGCCCCGTAAGGGGCAGGGCATCGGCCACTTCGGGATTTTCAACCGCTCTCATCAGCAATTGGGCCAGCGGCACCAAAAACACCACCAGCAAAAACGCGAGCAGGGGCAAGGTCAGGGCGGCAGCCCTGAGCTTGCGTCGACGCTCGGCGCGTTGCAGCTGGTCGATGAGGCTGTTGTCGCCGATCATGGTGCTTACTGTGCGGCCCAAGCGGCAAAGCGTTTCTCGAGCGCCTCACCTTGGTCGGACCAGAAGCCGATGTTGAACTGCAAAGCGTTCTTGCTGTTGGCCGCCGAAGTGGGCAAGAGGTTCAGCACCTTGGCGTCCAACAAAGCCAAAGCCTTGTTGTTGGTGGGGCCGTAGCTGATGTTCTTGGCGTATTCGGCTTGAGCCTTGGGCGAGCTGGCCAATGCGATGAACTTGTGCGCCAGGTCTTTGTTGGGCGTGCCCTTGGGCATGACCCAGTAGTCCAAGTCGTAAATGCCACCGGTCCAAGAGATCTGCAGGTTCTTGCCTTCGCGTTGGGCGGCGTCGATGCGACCGTTGTAGGCGGTGGTCATGGCCACGTCACCGGCGACCAAGAACTGGGGCGGCTGTGCACCGGCTTCCCACCACTGGATGTTGGGCTTGAGCGCGGTCATCTTGGCGAAGGCGCGATCGGCACCGGCTTTGGTGGCCAGCACTTTGTACACGTCAGCGGGCTTGACGCCATCGGCCATCAAAGCGAATTCCAAGTTGTAACGGGCGCCTTTGCGCATGCCACGTTTGCCGGGGTACTTCTTCACATCCCAAAAATCTGCCCAGCTGGTGGGGGCATTTTTGATCTTGTCGGCGTTGTAAGCCATCACGGTCGACCACACAAAGGTGCCCACGCCGCACTCGTGCACCGCGGCTTTTTGAAAGTCGGCCTTGTTGCCCACTTTGCTCCAGTCGAGCTTTTCAAACAGGCCTTCATCGCAGCCACGGTTGATGTCGGGGCTCTCGACCTCGACCACGTCCCAGGTCACTTTCTTGGCTTCGACCATGGCCTTGATCTTGGCTTGTTCGCCGTTGTATTCCACGGCCACCACTTTGCCCGCGCCGCTTTTCTCAAAGGGATCGAAGTAGGCCTTCTTCTGCGCGGCGCCGTTGGCCCCACCGAAGTTAACGACGGTCAGCGTGTTTTGCGCCATCACGGGCAAGCTGGCGACGATGGCCGCGGCCACCAAGAGTTGTTTCGCTTTCATGCTGTAAATCTCCTAACAGGTTGAGGGAACGGGAGGTGCTCAGCGGTAAATCCGCACGTGCTCGGTCGGCAAGAACAGCGTCACGGATTGCCCGGCTTGCAAGGAGTCCATTCCTTGCAGCGGCACTTTGACGCCGATCTCGGCTTGTTGGGGAAGGTGGCAGCGCAGGCGCTGATGGTCACCGAAATACATCAGGTCGCGCAATTGGGTCTGCAGGGTGCTGTGCGGCGTGTCCAGTGGGCGCAGCGAAATGCGCTCGGGGCGGATGCTGCAGTGCACCGACTCGCCCACGGCGGCTTGGTTGATGTTCAGGCCTTGCAAGGCGCTGCCATCGGGCAAGCGCACGGTGCAGCGTTCGCCGTCCACGGCCGCCACCACCCCAGTGAGCACCGAGTTATCGCCCACAAAGCCCGCCACAAAGCGGTTGGCGGGGGCTTCGTACAAACGGTCCACACGGTCGATTTGCTGGATCAGCCCGTCGTTGAACACCGCCACGCGGTCCGACATGGTCAAGGCTTCGGA
>CAZNWS010000117.1:0-4956 GCA_964576495.1 uncultured Hydrogenophaga sp.
GAATACGAGCACGCCGAAGCCCACTTGCGCCACCAAGGCTACTTGCGCGCGCTGAGGGAGGCTGGTTTGAGCGCTTCACCGGAGCTGCGCATCCACACGCCCTTTGACAGCCGCGGCGTACGCGCGCGTTTTGCCGATTGGCTGAACAAACATCATTCTTTCGATGGCGTGTTTTGTATCAGCGACGTGACCGCCATCAGCGCCATGGCCGAACTCAATGAGCGGGGCATTCGAGTACCCCAGCAAGTCAAATTTGTGGGCTACGACAACATCGACTTGGCGGCTCATTTGCACCCAACCTTGAGCACCATCGACCAGCCCACCGAACTGGCGGCACGTTATTTGGTCGAAGGCCTGTTCGAGCTCATGAGCCAAGGCACCACGCCCACCCAATTGCTGCCCACCCAACTGATCGCCCGCGAGAGCAGCAAAACCTGATGCCCAGGGCATCAAAACCTGCCGTTGTCAGAATAAATTGCAAACAATTGCATTTTTAACGGTTTTGCCTTGAGGTTACACCGTGATTACGAGGGTTTTCACCAAATTGCAATCGTTTGCAATGGTGGTGAAATTCAACCCGCCAGACACCCAACGCCCCATCTAGGTGTTTTGTCCAGCAACACCCCTTCTATTAACTCTTGAGGCAGAAAGAATCTATGACATCGTTCGCAAAATCCGGTATCGCACTCGCGGCGGCTTTCTTGATGGGTAACGCCCTGGCCGACGTGGGCTTTGACGCCAACATCGAGACCAACACCACTTACACCAATGCCAGCAAAAAAGTGGCCAATGGTGGCCGCGTTGAAGCCAACGTCAAGGCAGCCCTGATGAAAAATGGCGATAACTTCGTCAATGCCAAAGGCACACTGATCATGAGCGACAGCGGCAGCACCTCCGTTGACGACGCTTGGATCCAACTGGGCAATAACACCGTTGACCTCAAATACGGTCGTTTTGAAGGCGCCGACCTCTTTCCCCTGGGCAAAGACGTGGTCGTCGAGGGTGCCGGCGGCGCTTCTGGTTACCGCGCCAACACCTTGCGGGGTCGAATCGGCTCAGGTCAAGCACACGCCGTGGTCGGTCTGAATGCCGCAGAAGGTGTCCGATTCGAGCTGGGTTTGGTGACTGAGAAAGCATCGGATACCAGTGACGCTGATGCATCCAATCACACCCACTACAACCATGGCGTTCGCCCCACCCTGGTCTTCAATGCAGGTGCTTTGACCGTGCGCGCAGGCGTGGAAAGCATCTCCAGCAGCAACGACGCCACCGATCGCCAAACCGGTACCGGTTTGAGCGTGGGCTACGCCTTGAACAGCAACACCAGTTTGAACCTCAACGCTGCGAACAACAGCGACAACGACTCATCCTCTTTGGGCTTGAACCTCACCGCTGGTGACTTTGGTGTGGGCTTGGTGCAAGACAAAACGGGGGATGCCAAGCAAAGCACGGTGTACGCCGCTTACAGCATGTCGCTGTTAGGGGTTAAAGGCGCCACCATCACGCCTGCCGTGAGTTATTCCAAAGCCGATGGACTGGACAGCGTTAGCGCCGTTCGCGTGCGCATGAATTACGCTTTCTGATCGACTCAACTCCAAGGTGAAGCTTAGCGGGTGGGGCTCGCGCCCTGCCCGCCTTTTTCTAAACCCAACCAGAGACACACCATGACCACCTTTCGCCGCACCCTGATCAAATCCGCCGTCTTGGGCCTGAGCGCCCCCCTGATGGCCCTGTCCGCCCAAGCCGCCACCATCACGATATCGTGCGGCTCGGTGGGTCAAGACTTCGAGTTCTGCAAAAAGCACACCGCCGAATGGGCCAAAAAAACCGGCCACGAAGTCAAACTGTTCACCATCCCCAACAGCACCACGGACATCTTGGCTTTGTTCCGCCAAATGTTCGCCGCCAAATCGACCGACCTCGATGTGATCAACGTCGATGTGGTCTGGCCTGGCGTGATCAAGGACCACTTGCTCGATTTGAAGCCTTACAGCAAAGGCGCTGAGAAAGCCCACTTCCCTGCGATCGTCGCCAACAACAGTGCCGACGGCAAACTGCTGGCCATGCCTTGGTTCACCGACGCGGGCTTGTTGTTCTACCGCAAAGACTTGGTTGAAAAATACGGCGCCAAAGCCCCCACCACCTGGGAAGAGCTGGCCACCACGGCCAAAAAAATTCAAGACGGTGAGCGTGCCGCTGGCAACAAAGATTTCCAAGGCTTTGTCTTCCAAGCCAAGGCCTACGAAGGCCTGACCTGTGACGCCGTGGAATGGATCCACAGCTACAAAGGCGGCAACATCGTTGACGACAAAGGCAACATCACCGTCAACAACCCCAATGCCGTCAAGGCCCTGAAAACCGCCGCCTCTTGGATCGGCACCATCGCACCCCAAGGCGTGTTGAACTACGCCGAAGAAGAAGCCCGTGGTGTGTTCCAAAACGGCAACGCCTTCATGCGCAACTGGCCATACGCTTGGTCGTTGGGCAATGGCGCTGACTCCAAGATCAAAGGCAAGATCGGCGTGGCTGCCCTGCCCAAAGGTGGTGCTAATGGTCAAAACGCCGCGACTTTGGGTGGCTGGCAACTGGCCGTTTCCAAGTACTCCAAAAATCCAGAGGCTGCCGCTTCCTTGGTGATGTACATGACCAGCCCCGAAGTGCAAAAAGAGCGCGCTATCAAGGGTTCTTACAACCCCACGATCGCCGCCTTGTACAAAGACAAAGAAGTCTTGGCCGCCAACCCCTTCTTTGGTGACCTGTTCAACGTCTTCACCAGCGCCGTGCCCCGTCCTGCCACGGCCACGGGCTTGAAGTACCCTGAGGTCAGCTCAGCCTTCTGGAACGCTACGCACGACGTGTTGTCGGGCAAAGCCACGGCCGAAGACAGCTTGAAACGCCTGGAAGGTCGTCTCAAGCAAATCAAGCGCAACCAGTGGTAATCGAGACTTGAGTACCCGCTAAGGTCCGGGTGCCGCGCATCCGGACCTTTTTGTTTTTTTACTTACTGACCCCTCATGAACAACAAGACGCGCACGGCCTGGCTGTTCTTAGCCCCGATGTTGGTGGTGCTGCTGCTGGTGGCCGTTTGGCCTTTGGGGCGTACCATTTGGTTCAGCTTCACCGACGCCAACATCAACAACCTGGATGCCACCCAATTCGTTGGTTTGGAGAACTATTTTGGTGAATACGGTCTGTTCGCCAACCCCAATCACACGGATGGTTTTTTGGCCAGCGACTGGGGTATATCCATTCTCAACACCTTGAAGTTCTCCATCGTCTCGGTGACCTTGGAAACGGTGTTCGGTTTGGCCGTGGCTTTGTTGCTCAACCAAGATTTCAAAGGCCGCACGCTCGTTCGCACCGCGGTGCTCGTGCCATGGGCCATCCCCACCATCGTCTCGGCCAAGATGTGGGGCTGGATGCTGCACGACCAATTCGGCGTGATCAACCAGTGGCTGTTTGATTTGGGCTGGATCGCCGAGAAGATCGCGTGGACTGCTCAGCCCGAATACGCCATGTGGACGGTGGTGGCCGTGGATGTTTGGAAAACCACGCCCTTCATGGCGCTGTTGATTTTGGCCGCGCTCCAGACCCTGCCCAAAGATTGCTATGAGGCTGCACAAGTCGACGGGGTTCACCCGTTGCGCGTGTTCTGGAAAGTCACGCTGCCCCTGATCAAACCTGCGCTGATGGTGGCCGTGATCTTCCGTTTGCTCGACGCCTTGCGCGTGTTCGACCTGATCTATGTGCTGACCTCCAACAACAACAGCACGATTTCCATGTCAGGCTTTGTTCGCCGCGAAATGATCGACAACGGTTACATGGGCTACGGCTCGGCCGCCTCAACCGCCTTGTTCCTCATCATCGGCCTGTGCACCGTGCTGGCGATCAAAGCCAGTCGCATGAAGTTGGGAGACGACTGATGAAAACCCCTTTGCTCGGGCGCTTGGCGATCTATGTCGCGGCCACCGTTTTGGTTTTGGTCTCGGTGTTCCCGTTTTTTTATGCTTTGGCGACCTCGTTCAAAACCGGACAGGCACTGTTCGACAGCAGCTTACTGCCCACCCAGGTGTCATGGAGCAACTATTTCTCGCTGTTCACCCTGGCCGAACAACCCTTTGGGCGACATATCGTGAACTCGGTGATGGTGTCGATTTTGGTGGTCGCCATCTCTTTGTTCTTGGGGGTATCGGCCGCGTACGCCTTGGGCCGCATCTCGTTCAAAGGCCGCGGGCTCTTGCTCACCGCCATTTTGGGCGTGTCGATGTTCCCACAGGTGGCTGTGCTCGCCGGCATGTTCGAGCTGATTCGTTTCTTGGGCCTGTACAACAAGGCCCTGGGTTTGGTGCTGCCCTACATGATCTTCACCCTGCCCTTCACCGTTTGGGTGCTGACCACCTTCATGAAGCAGCTGCCCAAAGAACTGGAAGAAGCCGCCATCATGGACGGCTGCAGCCCGTGGCGCATCATCAAAGACGTGTTCATGCCGCTGTTGTGGCCAGCCTTGGTGTCCACCGGCTTGCTGGCTTTCATCGCGGCCTGGAACGAGTTCTTGTTTGCACTGACCTTTGTGCTCGACAACAACGAACGCACCGTGCCGGTCTCGATTTCGCTGATCTCTGGCGCCAGCAAATACGAAATCCCCTGGGGCAACATCATGGCCGCGTCGGTCTTGGTGACCCTGCCCTTGTTGGCCTTGGTGCTGGCGTTCCAAAAAAAGATCGTCTCGGGCCTGACGGCCGGAGCGGTCAAAGGCTGACCCTTTCTCATACACACACATGACTCAAAAAGCACCCAACAACGGCTGGTGGCGCGGTGGCGTCATTTACCAAATCTACCCCCGCAGCTTTCAAGACAGCAACGGCGACGGCATCGGCGACTTGCCCGGCATCACCGAGCGACTGGCCCACGTGGCCGAACTCGGCGCGGACGGTATCTGGCTCTCGCCTTTCTTCA
>CAZNWS010000118.1:0-1450 GCA_964576495.1 uncultured Hydrogenophaga sp.
TTCCGCCGTTACCGCAAGAAGACCACGGTGGAGGTCATCGACCACGCCATCACCTCGACCATCAGCCGCACCGTGATCACGCACGGATCGACACAAATCATGGTCTTGTCCATGCTCTTGTTTGGTGGCCCCACGTTGTACTACTTTGCCCTGGCCCTGACCATCGGCATTTTGTTCGGTATCTACTCTTCAATTTTTGTGGCCGCCGGTATCGGCATGTGGTTGGGCATCAAACGCGAAGACCTGATCAACGACACGAAAAAAGAAGCCATCGATCCCAACGACCCGAACGCAGGCGCCAGCGTTTGATCTGGTTCATGCATCGGCGGGTTCAGGCCCGTTCGATGCGCTGGTAACGCCCGCCCACCAGTCGGGCCACCCGGCCATCGAGTTCTAGGTTGAGCAAATGCGCTTGCAAGGCTTCGGTTGGCCAAGCGCAGCGCGCTTGCAGGCTGTCCAAGCCGATGGCATCAAAGCCCATGGCACGCAACACGTCGTCTTCATGCTCCTCGGTGATCATGGGTTCGTCCACCCAATCCGTTTGTGCGGGTGTCCCGCGCAACTCCTCCAACACATCGTGGGCCGACTCCACCAGTTTGGCGCCTTGGCGGATGAGCGCATGGCAACCCTTGGACTGTGGTTCATGGATGGACCCGGGAATGGCCATGACATCGCGTCCTTGTTCTAAGGCTTGTTGGGCCGTGATCAGCGAGCCCGACTGCAAGGCCGCTTGCACCACCAGCACGGCTTCGGACAGACCTGAGATGATGCGATTGCGGCGCGGAAAGTGGTGCGGCAAGGGCGGGGTGCCCAAGGGGTATTCGCTGATGATTGAGCCACCGCTGTGGATGATGCGTTTGATCAAGTCCACATGCCGCCTCGGGTAAACGCGGTCCAGGCCGGTGCCCACCACCGCCAAGGTGGGGGCTTGTGCCAACAGCGCCCCCTCGTGTGCCGCCGCGTCGACGCCCAGCGCCAAACCGGAAACCACACACACCCCGGCTTGCGCCAGCGCATGGGAGAAGTCTTGGGCGTGGCGTTGGCCTTGGGGCGTGGGGTTGCGGCTGCCCACGATGGCCAAACGCAGGGGGTGCGACAGCGCCGTGCGTGAGCCTTGCACCCACAGCAACAGCGGTGGGTCGGGGATGTTGAGCAGGTCGGCGGGGTAGTCGGGGTCGCTCCACGTCAGCAGGTGGTGGTCTTCGTTGGCCTCTAGCCATTGCTGGTGGCGGGCCAAGCTCGTGTCCCAGCTGGGTGGCGGTTCTCGCAAGGCGGCGGCGAGCGAGTGGCCCACGCAGCCCACCCAGTCGTCTGGGGCTTGTGTCCAAACCGCTTCGGCCGAGCCCGCTGATCGCAACAAGCGGTGCGCCGCCTCAAAGCCCACTCCGGGCGTGAGCGACAAGCGCAACCAAGCGGCCAAGGTCTCGGTGTTCATGGGTGCACCTCGATG
>CAZNWS010000118.1:1460-4955 GCA_964576495.1 uncultured Hydrogenophaga sp.
TGCTGTCGCTAATCGAATTCCACGATGATTGGGATGAGGTTAGTGAACTTATGGTCTCGGCGGTCATGGGTGCACCTCGGTGGGCCACCACCACACCAGGTCACCCGCTTGCACAGCGTCGCTGGCGTCTTCGATGCGCAACCAGGCGGCCGCGGGTGAGGCGTGGGTGCGAATGGCGCGCGCGTGGCCCAAGGTCTGCACCCAAAGAGGGCCAAGCTTCGTGTCGGTGCTTCGCGCAGGCGCTTGCCAGCGCACCAAGCGGTAACGTTCACCCAGCACCAAGCGCTCGGTGTGGGGGCCGCGCACCTCCAATTCGTCGCCAGGCCCCAGCAGCAAGCGCCGATCAACGCCACCCACCACCCGGGGTGCGTCGTGCAAGGCCGCGGGCTGGAGCAGCGAGGGCTTGGTGGCCCCAGCGCTGGTGCAGAAGCCCACAGCCAGGCTCCAGGTGATGAAACGTTTCAGACCGCAGGTGCGCATGGCGGTGTCCCTCCTTCGTTGCTCATTAGGCTGGGGCCGCGAAGGGGCGTGTTCAGCAGGCCGGATCAAAAGCGGCGAAAATACCCACTCCATCGCATGGCTGTCGCTGCGCGGTCACTGTTTGTCCATTTTTCTTGGCCTACCCCCATGAGCAAGCCCGAACTCCTGCCGATCTTGTGTTTCCCCGATCCCCGTTTGCACACGGTGGCCAAGCCCGTGGCGGCGGTGGATGCGCGCATCGAGCAGCAGATCGAGCGCATGTTCGCCACCATGTACGACGCCAACGGCATCGGCTTGGCCGCCACACAGGTCGATTTTCACGAGCGCCTGATCGTCATCGACGTGAGCGAGGAGCGCAACCAACCTTTGGTGCTCATCAACCCCGAGGTGGAGTGGGCCAGCGACGAAAAACGCAAGGGTGATGAAGGCTGTTTGTCGGTGCCGGGTATTTACGATGGGGTTGAGCGCTCCGTGTCCATCAAGGTACGGGCCTTGGATGAAAAAGGCCAGAGCCGCAGCATCGAGGCCGAAGGCCTCTTGGCCGTGTGCATTCAACACGAGATGGATCACCTCATGGGCAAGGTGTTCGTGGAATACCTCTCGCCGCTCAAACGCGATCGCATCAAAACCAAGCTGCTCAAAGCGCAACGTGAAGCCGCGCGGGATTGACCGCATGCGTGTGATTTTTGCCGGCACGCCGGACTTTGCCCGTGTGGCCTTGCAAGCCTTGATCGACGCGGGCTTTGACATCCCCTTGGTCTTGACCCAACCCGACCGCCCCGCGGGTCGGGGCATGAAGTTGCAGGCTTCGGCCGTCAAGCAATGCGCCCAAAGCCACGGCATCCCCGTCGCGCAGCCCACCGGCTTGCGTTTGAACGGTGCACACGCCGAGGCTGCCCAAGCCGCTCAACAAGCCATCGCAGATGCGCGCGCCGACGCCATGGTGGTGGCCGCTTATGGGCTCATCTTGCCGCAGTGGGTGCTCGATGCCCCGCGCTTGGGCTGCTTCAACATCCACGCGTCCTTGTTGCCACGCTGGCGCGGCGCTGCGCCGATCCACCGCGCGATTGAGGCCGGTGATGCCCAGACCGGTGTGACCATCATGCAAATGGACGCGGGTTTGGATACGGGTGACGTGTTGTTGGTCGAGCCCCTGACCATCCACGCCGAAGACACGACCGCCAGCTTGCACGACCGTTTGGCCGCCCTCGGGGGGCGCTTGATGGTCGAGGCGCTGGAGTTGGCCGCCTGTGGGGGCTTGCGCCCCGTGGTGCAGCCCGAAGCGGGCATTACTTACGCCCACAAAATCGAGAAGCGCGAAGCCACACTCGATTGGGGCTTGAGCGCCGAGACCTTGGCGCGCCGCGTGCGCGCCTTTGATCCCTTTCCCGGCACCCAAACCGCGCGCGGCGACGACAGCTTCAAGGTCTGGGCCGCTCACGCCCAGCCGGGTGGCGCGGGCGCGGTGGGCGAGGTCTTGGCGGTGAACGAACACGGTGTGCAGGTGCAAACCGGTGACGGCATCTTGGTACTCACCACCTTGCAGCGTGCCGGGGGTAAGCGCTTGCCCGTGGGTGAGTTTTTGCGCGGTTTTGCTTTGCAAGTGGGCGAGCGTTTGCACAGCCCGGAGGCCTGATGTTTTACCTGCGTGAATACCGACAACAAACCGAATTTTGGGACGGTATCCGTGACCAATTCACCGTCGCCATGGGCATTGCGGCCTGGGGCATGATGACCGGCGTGGCCATGGTCAAGTCCGGCATGTCGGTCATCGAAGCCCTGCTCATGACCCTCATCGTTTACGCCGGCAGCGCCCAACTCACCGCCCTGCCGCTCATGCTCGCGGGCGCGCCCCTGTGGGTGATCTTGGCGGCGGCCTTTTGTGTGAACCTGCGCTTTGTGGTGTTCTCCGCGCACCTGCGCCCGTTCATGATGCACTTGCCGCGTTGGCAGCGCATGGTCAGCGGCTACGTCACCGGTGATTTGAGCTATGTGTTTTTTGCGCGCCGGTACCACGAGCCAGCGAAGACCCCCGAAGGCTTGAGCGCCCAGCAGGCCTACCTCATGGGCAACTGTGCGGTGAACTACCTGTCGTGGATGACGGCCAGCGTGATCGGCGTGGTCTTGTCCCAATGGATTCCCACCGAGTGGGGCTTGGGCTTTGCGGGCATCTTGGCTTTGTTGGGCGTGATGGCCTCGCTGGCTTCTTCGCCCTTGCGCATGGTCTCGGCCGGTATTGCCGGCGTGGCCGCTGTGGCGGCCTGGGCCTTGCCTTTGAAGCTCAACATCTTGGCCGCCATTGCCTGTGCGGTGGCCGCGTGCCTGGTGATCGAGAAGGCCCACGACCTGACCCAGAAGGGTGCCCCCCGTGTTTGACATCGACCTCCACACCTTGCTGACCATCGTCGCGTTGGGCGTGATCACCGTGGTCACGCGCGGGTTCTTTTTCATCTCCAGTCGCCCGTGGACGCTGCCGAATTGGGCGCAGCGCGGTTTGCAATACGCGCCCATCGCGGCCTTGGGCGCGGTGGTGGTGCCCGAGGTGGTCATGAGCCAGGGCGCACTCATCGACACGCTGTTGGACGCCCGCATCTTCGCCACCCTCGCCGGCCTGGCTTGGTTTGCTTGGCAACGCAGTGTGCTCGGCACCATCGTGGCCGGCATGGCCGTTTACCTTCCGCTGCACATTGGGCTGGGTTGGTGATGTCGCTGTTGAAGCATCTCCGTTGGACTTGTTTCTTGGGCTGCGTCTGTGTAGCCGCTACAGGGCACGCGGGATCTGACGCTTGGTTAAAGGCCGCTGGCGATTGCGCCAAGCACACCAGCCCCGATGCCCGGCGCGAATGTGAAGCCAAACAAAAAGCAGCTTTGGATGCGTTCAAAAAAGAACAAGAGCGGTCATCGCTGACGCCTCCATCACAGCCGTCCTCCGCCCCCAACGACTTGTGTTTTACCCATCCTCAAACGGGTGTGCTCATGTGCCCCAATTGACGCGTCCGTGGGTTTTTACAATCG